>JAGLOH010000151.1 GCA_023139025.1 Candidatus Heimdallarchaeota archaeon
TTCCTATTCGATGAACATATATTTCAGGTCCTTCCCTTGGCAAATCAAAGTTGAAAATATGAGTTACATGTGGAATGTCTAGTCCTCTTGCGGCTACATTTGTGGCTATTAAGCAATCAATTTTCTTTTCTCTGAAACTTCTCAAGACATATTCTCTTTGACCTTGTGTTTTATCACCGTGCAAAGTGTTGAATCTTAAACGCAATCCTCTTTCTTGAGATAAGCGTTTTTTTAGTTTATCTGCCCATCTCCTTGTATTAACAAAGATAATTGCAGATTTAGGACGTTCCTTTCTGAGTATAGAAACAAATGTGGAATATTTCTTGTCAGGTTTGACTCTGTAATAATACTGTTGACAGTTTTCTACTGTTAGATCATCCTTGCTTACATTTATCTCAACCAAACTCTCACCATTGCTAAACTGATGAGCAATTTTTCTTATCTGTTTAAGCATTGTAGCTGAAAAAAGCAATAAACGAGGATAAACACCTCTCATTGCATCAAAAAGAATGTATTGAATATCTGGAAGGAATCCCATATCTAGCATTCTATCAGCCTCGTCAAGTACTACAAATCTTACTTCCCTGAATGAAATTGCTTTTCTTCTGTAAAGATCCATAAGTCTTCCTGGAGTAGCAATGACTATCTGAGCTCCATCTTTAATCAATCTTCTTTGTCGATCGATCGAGACTCCACCATAAATCTCTACTGTTCTTAATTTTCTATATTTATTCAATTTAGTAATTACACTGTAAACTTGTTTACATAATTCTCTTGTAGGTACTAATACAACTGCTTGAACTGCTTTTAGTTTAGGACTAATCTGGTTAGTAATAGGGATGGAGAAGGCTAGTGTTTTTCCAGTTCCTGTCTTAGCTTGGCCAAGAATATGTGTTTTACCATTATCTAGAAGTCTAGGAATCGCTTTAATCTGAATTTTGGTTGGAGTATAAATCCCCATTTCGTCTAAAGCACGTTTTATATGATTGTTTATATTATAATCTTGAAATTTCATTGATACCACTTTTTATGGTTTAACTTAAAATCAAGTATCAATTCCTTGAGGCATGATTCTAAGCAATTATTTGGACGTTGAAAAAAACTTAAGCAAATAATCACTTATTTCTAATCTTCCTCAACTACAAGAGTTCTTATTTACAGTGCTTTAAAAGACTTCGATTGAACAGATTTAAGGGATACATTCTTTTTTGGAGTCAGATATACCACTAAATACGATTAAAAAAGAACATTATGCTTCTAGATTTGATTTTCTCTCCTTTAAAATTTCCAAAAAAATCTCAGAAAGAAAGAAATCTTCAAGTATATTTAACGAATCTTCAACATTGAACTCTAATATAAATAATTTAGATTGTAAGAAATATAATTCTATTAATAATAAGAAGTTTTGATTGCTTTGTGTTTCATTTTTGCTCAACATCTCTTATGCTTCCCTTTTTGAATAGGTTCTCATTTAAACAACCAAAGTTGCATCACTTTAGAAAAGTGAAGTGAGTAAAATTAAGAAAAAAAAGAAAAAGAAAATAATTTGGAATTCTAGGTAATGCTCATATCTAAAGCTAGAAATGCATGAGAATCAGAGATAGACCAGTAAACAGGAGGAAGCGGATAGCCATATAGTGGATACATCCAATAATTTGTCCCTACTATAGACATAGTTCCATAACCAGCTACATTTAGATATAGAACCTCATCATCTAGTGGTGGGAATTCAGCTTTTGCAATTTTGAACTCAAACATCCTATGATCTTCTGCACAATTTTCACTAGAACCATAAGAAAAACCAATATCATAGTTTCCAGAAGCGATGGTATTACCAACTATTGATGCTATGTCACCCCCTGTGATTCTGATTGAAAGTTTATCGATTTGGAGGTCATAGGCAGTTGGAACTACATCGTGATCATTCCAGCAGTGAATTGTGAAATAAAACATTCCATTTGAAGCATTGATATTATTATGATTGAGGTCTACTGAGCCGCTTACTATTGTATCTGCAGCGAAACTTATCTCATTATTATCATTTAGAAATGTACCACTACTCATGTCTCCGGGTATTCCACCGTGCTCTGCAACAGAGCAATAAAACTCATTTGGTACTCCAAAGTGTCCTACAGGATTTGAGGTCAAATTAGATTTTAACCTATACTCTAAATCCATATCAGTTATACTTGCCATGAATAATCCAATTATTTCATCTGGGATCTTTTCAGTGATATTGACACCAAATTGGATATCTAGGAAGTCGCCTGCTAACCAAACTCCATCAGTCTCATAAGGATACGAGATTCCAGTGTAGTTCTTTGTATCATATTCTGTCCAGAAATCATAAAAATCTCCAGTTGTATTTCCTCTAAGTACTTCTAATGTATCCATTTCTGGTACAATTGGGATGTCAGGGTAAGCACGTGTGCTAGGAATTGGATTTAGTTCAAAATCGAACACATTTTCACCACTTACATTATAGAATAAATATTCATATCCATAATCTTCTAATGCAAAGAGAGCGAGTTTCGAGTCCCATGTATCAGGTAAACGATTTGCTAAGTTAAAAGCGAGCCATTCACCGTCTTGATTATCTGTTCGATCAGAACACAAGTCCAATGCAATGTAGTAGAAATCATCATCTTCCGCAACAGAAAGATAATTCCAGCCATCAACGTTGGCTAAGTCCACTATAGGATCAATTTCATTATCAACATCTAAGTAAAATGGTATATTATAGTATGAACTACGCAACCATTCACGTTTCTCGATTATTCCATCAATTGTTGGAGTAATTTTAGTTGGGTCACTGTTAACCTGCCAATCATTCCCCATTAGCCATCCTACAAAGAAAGCACCCCCACCAACAGCTAAAGCAAGGACAATTGCAGTCATTTTAATACTTGTACTTTTCGACATATTTTTTGACCTTTTTTTATTTTAAACCTTTTTAAATTGTAAAAAGATGGATATCGTTATAGCGAGAGATGATATATACTTTTCCCAGAACTCTATGTAATGCGAAATCCATAAGAAAGGGGAACAGAAATGGTATCAATGAAGAAAATAGGTATTATAGGTGGACTGAGTGCTGAATCCACTATTGAATATTATAAAATATTAATCAAGGAATATAACAAACGAAAAGGGGGAAAGTCTTCACCTCTTCTCATAATCGATAGTTTAGATTTAGAAGAAGCTGTAAATTTAATGAGTAATAGTGATTGGGATGGAGTTTTTAACATTATTTTCCAATCTGCAAAAAATCTAGAACATGCAGGTGCAGAAGTTATTATTATTGCAACCAATACAATTCACAAAGTCTTTGAAAGATTACAAAAGAAAATCAAGACCCCGATGATTAGTATATTAGATGTAACTGCAGAAGCTGCTAAATCCAAAAATCTGAAAAAAATAGGTCTTTTGGGGACAGTTTTCACAATGCAATCTGATTTCTTTCAAAAGGCATTCCAAAGATATGATCTAGAAATCATTGTACCTAATCAAGAAGATCAAAAATTAGTTAATGAAGTCATTTTCAAAGAATTGACGTTTCATATAATTAAGCCCGAATCCAAAAGAGGATATCTAGAAGTAATTGGAAGATTACAACAAGAAGGAGCTGAAGGAGTTATCCTAGGATGTACTGAAATTCCTTTATTAATTAAGCAGGAAGACAGCCCTATACCTGTATTTGACACAACCACCCTTCATGCAATGGCTGCTCTAGAATATGCAATGAAGTAAGATTTTCTTTAAATACATTTACTCGCCATAACCCTTATTTTTACTACTAAAACAAGATATAAATACATTTCAACTCTTCTGTAGCTTACTTATAGTGAAATCTCTACATAGGGATAACTCAAAATGACATGGTGATTATAATGACTGCTGAATCTGTGGAGTTGAAATTTGATCAAGAAGAGATAGATAAAGCTGAGGAAGAATACAAAAAGCTTCATCTAAATCCTGCTCAACAAGACATGGTTGACTCCATAACAAAAATCATGAACGGTCTGGTGCCAATATCTGAAGCAGCTGTTAAGGGATTCACATGGAAAGTCATGAGTAATTGGCAGAGGATGCGTAGAATTACAATAGCCGAGCTAAATAATAGACCTCTAAGAGATAGAATAGAGGTAACTAAAGAGATGATTAAACAAGCAAAGAAATTTTTTGTTAGTCTTCTTTCAGAATCTACACCCGAGCAGAGAGAGATATTGGAAAGAAAGTTTGATACTGTTTTAAAACAAAGCTCAGAGTTATTGAAAAATTAGACAAAGATTGATTCTAAATAATCAGATAATCTTGTTCTGTCAGACAAACTCAGTTCTTGATTGGAGTTTATTTTTGTGCTTAAATCACCCCATATTTCTGAAAATGTGCTAAAATCAGAGATAAGTTTCTTTATTTTCTGTACAGCAGAATAAGATTTACCAACAAAAACATAACTAAGTAGCATATCTTCACTTTGATAAAGAGCAATACCAAAATTCCTAAATTGAAGACGATGAGAAGTGTTTTTATCAGGTTTTTTTTCTTCTAGAAAGTTATGTATTGTAGTTATTATCCCGTCAACTAAATCGTTTTCTAGAGGAATATCTTCAAAATTATCAGAAAAGACAACATGACCAGTTTTGTCCATAATCAGGAAAATACTTGGATCTTCATTTTCATGAGAAACATCTGCAAAGCTTATTCTATTCTTTACTAGTTTGTTCATCATATCCTCTAAATGAGTTAACTCCATACGATCGGCAATATTTGGAAGTTTAGCAGTAAAACTTTCCCAGCTACTAATTTGTTCTAGAAGATGATCGTATTCATTAGAAATTAGTGTCGCTAAGCGAATAATACCTTTTTCATCTGCAATCCTTTGAGCTTTTTCAAGCATGGTTTTCGCTTCTTCAACTTTAAGTTCTATTAAGGCTAAATGAGATTTAAGCATATAAGTTTCAGCAAGTAAAATTGATGATTTCTGCCTTTCTGCAAGTTCATCTAGTTGATCTATAGTTTGTTTAAGAGGTAAAAGCAATTCTAAATCATTGGTTTGTTTTAATCTTCTAAGATAAAAATCACATAAATGAAATAAAGCCATCCTGTTCATTTCTATATAAATCAACTTCTCTTGAACAATCTCCTTCAACATTCTTTCTATTTCATCTTGGTTGTCATCAAAAGAAAGCTCTTTGAGATAGATAGATTGAGCTAGCTTGTAAATATGCATTAAGGGATAGTTAACATCACTTGCATCCTGTAAACTTCTAATAGTGGCAACTATTTCCATTTTCTCTAAGTTATGTTCTATTTCTTCGAATTTCCCTTGTTCCAGATATACTAAATTTGTTCTGAAAAGTACAGCTGGATAATGCCTATTTCCAAAAAGTTTTCCTCTTTTTATTTGCTCTAACGATTTCTTGTAATATTGTAATGAAGTTTCCAATTCCCCTTTTTGCCAATAATAGAACCCTAAATCAGCATATATACCCTCCAAGCAATAAGAAGAATCAACCTCTTCAGCATATGATAATGCTTTCAATGAGCATCTGAGATATTCATCTAGTTCTCCTCTTTGAATAAAAACTGCTGCAATATTAGTTGTACAGGCTATAATTCCCAAAATATTACCTAGTTCTGTAAAAATCTTCAAACTTTGATTATAACAATTCTCACTCTTAGAAAGATTCCCTTGTTCATTAAAAGCAACTGCTTTGCTAAATAGATACCAAGCTTTCTGATAATCGTCTCCTACTCGTTCAAAAATATCTATAGCTTGATCTAGTTTATCCATGTATTTTTCTGATCTACTACTAATCCCATATGTTAGTATTCTTGCTTTCCTCTTT
>JAGLOH010000152.1 GCA_023139025.1 Candidatus Heimdallarchaeota archaeon
GTCCCAATCAAAATCGAAATTAAATTTGAAATCATCTTCTGAGAAAATAGGCTTGGCAGGTTTGAGTGGTTTTGGAGGTCTAGGTTTAACTACAGGTCTAGGTGGTCTAGGAGGTTTGGGGTCTCTTACATGTCTGTGTTCCTCCCTCTCTCTTCTCCTATTAGATCTATCTAAATCTCGTTGGATTTTATCATTTAGCTTTCGTTCCTTTTCCTCTTCCTCTTGAGCTGAAGCATCAAAATCCTTGTAAGCTTCAGCTTGTGATTTGGACAAATTATTGATTAAAGATTTTAGTTCCTCAATTTCGTCCCTTAACTCTTTCATTTCTTCATCTTTAGACATTTTTTATCACCTTAATTATGATCATAAGAATCCCTCCCTCTGACGGATTCAAAGTTGGACTCAACTAAATCTTGGATTTCTTCGCGGAAGTAAGATAAATCGTCCTTGAGATCATCCGTCATTTCTTTGAGCGATTCTTTTAGATTGTTAGCAAATTCCTTCATTGATACTCTGAATTCAGAATAACAATCATCAAAGGAATCATCTTCAAATTTTCTTTTAGAGTTTCTATTCACATGGGTCACCAAATAACTTGAATATCAGTATTCTTCTTTCTGACTAATCTTCTGGCTCTCTCTAAATCGCTTAATTCTCCCTTTAATCTGCGGATCTCTTGATCCAAACTTTTCAGAGTTTCTTGATAATTCATTTCAGTCACCTTGTTTTATTCTTGTATGAATAAATTACAATCTGGTGTAATATTTACAGGAATGTATTTAAACCTTTCTAATAATAACTTACATTTTCTTGTAACAATATTAACTATTTTGTAAATGTATCTCTTTGGAATGGGCAAAGGGTATCAAGTGTGAAACGGAAATCTATTTTTCAGATATTGCGTAGATGATACCTATCTCTTTTATTGAAAATTCGGAGAATAGTATAGATAGCTAGATAATTTGTGTGTTTATTGATCAAATTAAAGCTATACTTACGAAAAACGTTTCAATCAAAATGCCATTGGTGATGTAATCTGAATAGCTTAGAGAATAAACTAAAAGAAGGAGCTTTAGGTTATGAACAAATTGATATTACTGAAGGTTATTTGAAGGCATGTGAATCTGTTTTTGAAGAATCTAGCAACCAAATCACACCAAATTTAAAGGAAAAAGTCTATCCTACTGGTGTTGCTAAAATCACCTACAGTCCTCAAACTGAATCGGTCTATTATTATAAAACTGACAGCATAAATTTACCCCTTTCTAATAGACCGTGGGAGTTATTTGAGGATCGAGGAGCTGTTGTTGAGAGTCAACTCATTGAGCAACTAGTAGATATTGATGTAATAAAGCATGATTTTCAAACTATCAACAAAGAGGATGAGCAAATTGAAATCATGCTTAATGGAGAACTAATTAGATCAATTGAAGATTTCCTTCTTGTTAATGGCTCGAAAGCATTTCGATATCGTATCGATAAAGGAGAAAAAGAGAAATGCAGCATAATTCGTTTTGAAAGAACTAGTATGAAGGAAGAGATAGTCCTTTTCTTTACAGATAAACACATAATTCTCAATCGAGAAGATGATGAAGGAAATACACATCAAAGAGCTATGAAATATATGAATAGAACGGTCGTAAGCTGGTATTATGAAGGTCTTCTTCGGATAAAACGGTTAAAAGATAAACAGAAAGTTTATACGAACAAAATGTCAAAAAATCAGTAAAAGTGGTGTTCATATATAAGTGATTTATAAAGAAATCATATCCTCCACATATCCCTCTATATAATACTTGTTTTTTAATTAAATCTTGAATATTTTGTTTTAGGAATTTAGCATCAGGAGTTATAAGAAGGTGATAAAATGTTATATGATATAAATTCAGTATATTGCTCAAGATGCAAGGAATTTATGCAAATCTTCGATGCCGTTAATCTCAATTTCTCATCAACAGAAATTATTTGCTCAAATTGCGGAAAGATATTACTTGTTATGAAAACAAAGATGCAGACAAGATTTGATAGTACTTTCGATTCTAAAAAACTGGATAGCTACATTAAAAAGGAAAATCAAAAAACAGCAAAAAATCTTAGTGTGGATAGAATAATTGTTGGAACAAATACTGCTTAAGATTCAAATGCATTTAGCTTCACAACTCTCTAACCGTATAATTTTTCAATAATGTTCATTAACCTATCTTGAAGCCATGAGAGAAGTAGATATTGTTGTAATAGGAGGCGGACCATCTGGATTAATAGCTGCTAGAACAGTTGCTGAAAAAGGGAAGGAAGTTGTCTTATATGAATCTAAAGATCAGATTGGAGTACATGAACACTGTGCTGGCTTATTAAGTATTGATGGATTAGAACAATTACAACTAAGTCATTTACCTCCTGAAGTCGTTCAAAATGCGCAAGTTAAAGGGACAATAATCTTTTCACCTTCAGGTCAGACTCTATTTATTTCAAAGAAAAAACCTACAGCCTTAGTTGTTAATCGAGCAAAGTTCAATCAGTTTCTGTTTCAAGAAGCACTTGATAAAGGTGTTTCTGTCAAAACCTCATCCCGTATCATAGGTATTCATAGAGAGACCAATTCTATTGTTCTGAAAATGGGTAAAAAAGCTCCATCTCAAAGTATCAAATGTAATATCACAATACTTGCAGAAGGAAGATTCCCAAGACTAAACAAACAAGTTAACCTTCCTGTACCCTCAAGGAAATCAATTGTGTTTTCATCTATGTATATAATGAAAAATTTGAGAGATATAGATCCAGAGTTTGTAGAAGTTTATCAAGATCAAAAATATGCGCCTGGTTTTTTTGCTTGGATTATCCCTTTGAATGACAGAATCGCTAAGGTAGGATTAGCTTCTAACACAGTTCCTTCAAGTGATTTTCTAAAATCCTTTATCAAAAATCACCCAATTGCTAAGAAGAAATTAGAAAATGCAGTAATTGACAAAAAAATGAGTGGTGCAATTCCATTAGGTTCCTACATTAGGAAAACCTATGCAGATAACGTACTTGTTGTTGGTGATGCTGCAGGTCAAACAAAACCAACAACTGGTGGTGGAGTTATCTTTGGAGGTATCGCTGCACAAATTGCGGGGAAGGTAGCTAGCGATGCTGTTACAGCTGAGAAATATAATTTCCAATATCTTTCGAAATACCAGAAACTCTGGAAAAAGGAGTTAAAACAAAACTTGAAAGTAATGAAACTTATTCGGTCTTATATCAACTCATTATCTACTAAGGATCTTGATCGGCTTTTCATTTTACTAAATAAACCCCGTATTAGAAATAAAATTTCAGAATCTGGTGATATAGACAATCAAAGAACTATTGTTTTCAATCTGCTTATGAATCTAAATCTGTGGCCAATTCTTTTATCAACAGGCTTAAAATTTCTCCTTAAAAATAAAGAAAAGGAAAAATGAAGAGTTGTCTATTTTTGTTATTAACTCTCACTAATATCTTGTTCTTAAACCTGATAACTTCAACTTCACTTTAACTGAGTTTTGTGTAATTACCTTATAGTCAGATGATCCTAAAGGAACAGCTAAATCATGATCTATGAGTTTATCATCATTCTTTCCTGGATCTCTTTCAAAAACATGGAAGGGAACTTGAACTACTCCTCCACGTGGAGCGTTTCTTAATTCTGAATAAAGTGTTATTCCCTCTGGTGGTTTAAATACTTCATTTTTCTCTAGATTCATTGTCCCTCTGTTTGGTATTCTACCACTGTAATGAGGTCTTTGCCCTACCCTAAAATAGAGTTCTGACTCATTACCCAAAAGATCCCTGTCTTCCAAGACCTTTATTGAAATTAATTCTATTCTTACCAGAAATCTATCTTTGAATTCTTTGGTGTCTCTTTGTCCTCTAGCATAAGTGTCTCTGTAAACTTTTTTTACAACTCTTCTTCCCATTTAATCACCTAAAGGTTGTTTTATTCTCCTTTCTTATATATCTTTACTAATGTCGATTAGGAAACGTTAAAATGAGAGAGAAGTGAGTATAAAATTATTGCATTCTAAATAGCAAATCTTTTTGATTCTAAATGTCATTTATTCCTCAGAAATTCAACAAGACAAAATTTACCTCTTCTTGTAGATGGTATTCTCTCACCAACTTTGAAATTACTTTCTGGAAGTAAGACTGTTAAGATACCTTCCCATATATATAGAATAAAATCACATAAATCGCGTTTTCCTTCTACACATTTTTCACCAGGGGCATAAGTACAATAAGTTCTCGCTGGATATTCTACATAAGCCACCCTCCGTGAAATACTTGAAATAATATCTGCAGGTAAGTAATTTTTGAGGTCATCTGTTGTTTTTGCCTGTAAAGCTTTGGTAACATATTGACCAATCATTGACGAGATTTCCTTGATATCTTGCTCTGAATCACGTATGTTAATCAGAAGGAATTCAATTAAGAACAAAACATGTATATCATTGAATTCTTCTTTTGCTTTCTTAACATTTGAATCCTCAATATCACTAAAGAAAGTGGATGTAATTTCTGCCAAAACTTTGTGAAATAAAGGTAAAACCATTGTTGCTGGAAATTCTTTCAGAATCGGAGAGAAGACTGTATCTAGATCAAGATCCAAACTTGCCTTAATCTCCTCTTCTTCAACAGGCGCACTTGGTTGCATTGTTACACCAGAAACACCTTCAGTTTTAGTTTGAGCTGGGGAAGTTGCCATACTTGGTTCAGTAGCAATCTCTTGAGCACGAATAGTAGGAATTTTATTGTCAACTTTTTGTATGATTATCTGTAATTGTTGAGATTCAAATTGACTTGGCATTTGTTCTACTCTAACATCTGAATTAAACAAGAAATACCCTAATGCTTTCATAATCCCTGAAACAATAACAAGATAGGGGTGATAGGTCGCATCTGAGGATATGAAACGATTTGCCCCAAGTTGTATTACTGCATTATCTTCTTTTTTTTCAATCCTGATGTTCTTCCATCCCAAAGATTCCATAAGAAGATCAAATTGCTCTTCAATTCCGAGATCTCTGTGGGGAGTAAAGAAATTGAATACCGCATCAGCTATTGCTGAAGTAATGGTATGTTCAGTATCTCTATTAGTAACATCAAAAGAGGCTATTATTTTCTCTAGAGAATTCATTAGAATCTTTGTTGCTTGAAGGGCTCTTAATTTATCGCTACCTTTGTTAGTCCACGTTGGCGAGTAACCACTCATCTAAATCTTCCTTTCCTTTTGAAAATATTATAAACTAAGATGGGAAAATCCTAATATAACCTTTATGATGGTTTCCATCGTAAAAGGCTTAAATAAATGCTTAACACGATTTTACAACCCTCAATGTGTTAATATAAACATCACCCTAGGTTGGAAATTTGTATAACTACAAAAATAGGTTAATTCAAAAAGCTTAAAACACCAACCTTTACGTAACTCTATAGAGAATCAATCGCGTGGTTATATATGAGTAAAATGATTGATATGCCAAGATGCACAAGCTGTAATAGAGTCATAAGTCCTAGTAATGAAGGAGATACACGTTTTTCATGTCCAAAGTGTAATGATGTTCTGATTATTAGATGTCCAAAATGTAGACTTTTTGGAAATGAATATATATGTCCAAAATGCAACTTTAAAGGTCCATAAACGGGTGAAAATAATGGGTGAAGTTTTATTAGTATATGAAATTAGGCCAGAAACTACCGAAATAACTCCTAAGAGATTAGAAG
>JAGLOH010000153.1 GCA_023139025.1 Candidatus Heimdallarchaeota archaeon
TTATACATCGAAAGAAGTATCGAACTTCCTGAAGATTTGAAGATAACAGTTAAAGATCGATATGTAACTATTGAAGGACCTAAAGGTACTTTGACAAGAAACTTTGATCCGACTGATGTTGAAATTACAAAGAAAGGCAAAAAAGTTGATATCAAGGCTTACTATATAAATAAAAAACGAAAAGCAGCAACCCTTGCAGTAGTTGGGTACGTAAACAACATGATCAAGGGCGTAATGCAAGGTTATACATACAAATCTAAGATTGTTTTTAGTCACTTTCCTTTGACAGTTGAACCTGACAATAAGAAGAAAATTATAACCATCAAGAATTTGTATGGTGGTCGTAAGCACATAACTGTTCCTATAGTCGGTCCTGAAACTACAGTTAAAGTTGACAAAGATGATGTCATCATCGAAGGTATTGATAAAGAAGCTGTAGGTCAAACAACAGCTAATATGCAAGAAGCATGTAGGTTAAGGGGTAAAAGAAAGAAAGATCCAGAAACCTTCATGGATGGCATTTGGCTGTGGGATAAAGAATAATCCCTTCTTTTTTATTTTTTATTTTTAATACTTTATTTAGTTTCTAATACTTCTAAATTTGAATGTGAATTTTATTATTATGGTTTTTAGGAGACTTTATGATTCTGTTCTTGAATATCTTAACGATAAAAAGTATTAAAAACACCAGAAAGTAGGTAGCATAATTACAAAGGTAACATTCTACCGTGAGTGCCTATGACAGTCAATAAAAAACGATTGTTGGAAAAACGAAAAAAAATCAATGCTCGTAGACCTAACTTTGTACGTCAAGAAAGTTGGCGCTACAATAGAGTCAAGAAAAGTTGGCGAAAGCCCAAGGGTATTGATAATAAAATGAAAGAAAAACGCAAAGGTGTTCCTGCAATGGTCAGCGTTGGTTATAGAGGACCAAAAGCTGTCAGAGGTCTGCATCCTTCGGGTTATCAGGTAGTTCATGTTGCTAATATCTACGAACTTGATAAAGTAGATAAAGAGATTGAAGCAGTAATGATTAAACATACTGTGGGGTCTCGAAAAAGGCAAACAATTCTCGACACAGCAGCAGATTTGGGTTTGAAAGTACTGAATCCACCAGCTCGAATTGAAGAGTTTGGTGAAGTACTCGAAGATACTATGCTCGAGGAAGAATATGAACTATTAGATGAAGATTTCGAGTTGGATGAAGATTTCGAGTTGGACGAAGACCTTGAAAAAGATGAAAAATCAAAAGATGATTCTTCATAGAACAAAACTAACGTGAGGTTAAGTTTATGGACGTAAAAACTCAAAGAAAAATAGCTGCTAAAGTATTAAAGGTCGGTGTTAACAGAGTTATAATCGAACCTGATAGTCTAATTGATGTTGCTTTAGCGATTACTAGAGAGGATATTAGGCGTCATATAGATGACGGTGATATCAGAAAAAGAAAGGTTAAAGGAGTTAGTAGAGGGAGAGCAAGAGCTGTTGCGGCTAAGAAGAGAAAGGGTCAAAGAATTGGTCCCGGTAGTCGTAAAGGTCCTAAATACTCTCGTCTTCCTAGTAAAGACAGATGGATCGCAAAAATACGAGCTCAACGAAAATACCTTAAAAACCTTAGAGATGAAGGATATATTGATACTTTAAATTACAGAAAATTATATCTCCAATCTAAAGGTGGCCTTTTCCGCTCTGTACGCTATCTTCGAAACTATATTGCTGAACATGGTTTAGCAAAGAAACGTCTTCCTGAATTATAATAAGGTGATAAAAGATGTCAAGAAGAAGCAGAAAGGGTTATAAAAAGAAAAGGAAGCTGCAGCCAAAGCGTCAAAGATATGGACCACTCTATAGAGTTCCATTTAGAAGACGCCGAGAAATGAAAACAGATTATAGACAAAGAAAGAGACTCTTAAAATCTGGTAGAATTCGATTTGTAGCAAGACCTTCAAATAAGCAAGTTTTGGTTCAGTTCGTTGAATCAAAAATTGGTGGCGATCAAACTTTTGTTCAAGTAAGATCAAATGAATTGAAGAATCATGGTTGGGATATAGCTACTTCAAATCTACCTGCGGCTTATCTTACTGGCTATCTAGCTGGTAAAAAGGCTATAAAATCTAAAATTAAAGAGGCAATTTTAGATGTTGGTACATTTGCTGTAAATCCAGGAACAAGAATGTTTGCTACTCTCAAGGGAGTAGTGGATGCAGGGATAGAAATTCCATACAATGATAAAATGATGCCTTCTGAAGATAGAATCAGAGGAAAACACATCCAATCTTATGCCAAATTATTAGCTAAAGAAGATAAGGAGAAGTACAGTAAACTCTTCTCTAAATATCTCGAAGTTAATAAGAAGCCTGAGAATTTACCCTCGCTTTTCGATGAGGTAAAAGCTAAGATTGATAGATTATAATGAGGTAGATAAAAATGAGTAGAAATATGTATTTAGATTTAGACACATGGGAACCTCGAACAAGAGTAGGGAGATTAGTTAAAGAGGGTAGAATTTCAAGCATCGACGAAATATTCCAACAGGGATTACCTCTGGTGGAACCTGAAATCATTGATATGTTGTTCGGTGATACTCTTGAGGATGATGTAGTTGATATTAGTCTTGTTCAGAGACAAACAGACGCTGGTAGAAAACGCAAATTCCGCGCAACAGTTGTTGTAGGAAATCGTAATGGTTACGTTGGCGTTGGAGAAGCTAAGCTAAAAGAAATCGGTCCAGCTATCAAAAAGGCCATAGTCAATGCTAAATTAAATATTAGGCCTGTAAGAAGAGGATGTGGATCATGGGAATGCTCCTGTGGAACTCAACATACAGTACCTTTCAAGGTTTCTGGAAAAGTAGGGTCAACTAAAGTTATACTTTATCCTGCACCACGAGGTTTAGGTCTAGTAGTTGGAAATACCGCTAAAACAGTTCTAGAATTAGCTGGAATTGCCGATGTGTGGAGTAAGACATTTGGAGAAACTCGTACTACCTCAAACTTTGCTAAATCAACTTTTGAGGCATTAAAAAATAGTTATTCCATTATGGCTCCATATGATTGGACAAGATAAGAAAGTGAGAGAAATGAGTCAAACTAAAGATAAACCAGAATTAATGGCGGTTATTCGACTAAGAGGAACAATCAATGTTCATTATAATGTTCGTGAAACTCTGAAGATGTTAAATGTTAGAAGAAGCAACTATATGACTCTTGTTCCTAACACTTCTTCATATATGGGTATGCTCAGAAAAGCTAAAGATTACCTAACATGGGGTGAAGTTAGTCAAGAGGCATTGGAATACGTTCTTACTAAGAGAGGAGAATTACCTGGTAGAACTAAAATTTCTAACAAATATCTGAAAGAAAATTCCTCCTACACAACAATCAAAGCACTTTCCAAAGCATTAGTTAATGGAGAAACAAGCTTAGGTGATATAACTGGGTTGAAAAAATTCTTCAGACTCCATCCTGCATCAAAAGGATACAAATCCATGAAACACGGTTTCGCAGAAGGCGGAGATTTGGGGTATAGAGGAAATACAATAAATGAGCTAATAATAAGAATGTCGTGATATTAATGACAGTAAGAAAAAGAAAAAAGGTTAGACGAGAACGTGGATACCGTACCCATGGCTGGGGAATTGTTCGAACTCACAGAGGAAGTGGTATGCGTGGTGGAGTTGGTAAAGCTGCTCCTATGTCACATCATTGGATTCAAACTGTTAAGGGACTTCGTCCTCCTGTTGGAAAAAGAGGTTTTGTTCGTCCTCCTGCAGTAATTGAGAAGACCCATCAAATTAACATTTCTCATCTTGAAGCTATGATCCCCTCATTGTTAAATGAAGGATTAGCAGTTAAGAAAGGAGAAAAATTTGAGATAAAACTGGAAGAACTTGGTTATACTAAATTACTTGCTCAAGGTAATATAACTCTCCCAATGAGTATAACAGTTAATAAAGCATCTGAGAAAGCAATTGCCAAAATCAAAAAAGCTGGTGGTAAAGTAAACCTAATAAAATAGATTCTTTACCTCTATTCCTTATTTTTTATTCGTTTTTAGGATTTTAACCTATTCTAATGATCTTCTATTCCTTTCACTATACGAAAACCTTTTGTTTAAGTGTTCTAATCTGGGTTGAATAGCATGAAAGTTTTTATTCTAGTTGGTTTGCAACTGAGCGGAAAATCATCTCACGGTCACAAATTGAGAGAAGAAGAAAATATTCCCATGTTAGAAACAGGTCATGCAGTTTACCATGAGCTAAAAAGGCGGAACCTCGAGGTAAACCACAAGAATACATCAAAAGTTATTATAGGACTTCTTTCAAGAGATCCTACAGCTTTTACTCAAACCATTTTGGAATTCGAGAAAGAGAAATATGTAGACACTTCTGTTTTGATTCTCAATGGTGTTAAATCTTCTGCAGAAATTAATTATACAAAAGACAAGTTTGGGAAGAATAATATCTACGTTTTATGTTTTCATGCAGGGCAACTAACTAGGTTCAATAGAGTAACAAATCCCGATCGTTTTGCAGTGTCTGGAAGATATCTTGAAAAAACTCAAGAAGATCAAGATTTAGCAAAATGGGAGAATTTCAAAAGTAGGGATGTTCGTGAAATCGGTCTAGGTATAGGTAACGCAATAGCAACAGCTAACCACATTATTGTCACTGAAGATAAAGATTGGCCTTATTATACCTTTGAAATCTCTTATAAGAATTTTAAAAAATATGTTTTAGCAAAATTAAGAGTTTAGATACTTAGATATTAAACAATCATTTTGCTTTTGAACTTGGGTAGGTTCCTATTGGCATAAGAACTCTCTTTACACTTGCTAAAATACCATGATCCGAACTCTTTATGCTATCAGATGTAAGCTGCATCTCTCCTAATGCGATTAATTCATGTTTAAGTGTAAAAATACCAACTATATCACCTTTACCAAACTTGTTACTATATTTAGACAATCCAGGCATAGCAAGGGGTGCTCCATGACAAAGGGAATCTACTGTACTGTCTTTCACAAAGAGTTTTGGTATATGCTTGACTCCATATTCCATAGGAAGTATGATATTTCGAAGTGGCACTTCATCCTTCTCTTCAAGATACCAACTATACGCATCATAGAGGTCTTGAAGTGTTGATAAGTGGTCATCTTCAGTAAAAGGTCCTGATCTAATTCTACGTAATTCCTTCATGTGCGCGCCACAAGATAGACTTTGACCGATATCATGACAATACTTTCTAATGTAAGTTCCCGCTTGACAACTTACTCTAAATAATACTTCCCTTTCTTTTATCTGAATAATCTCATTTTCGTAAATTTTTCTAATTCTCAAAACTCTTTTTACACTAGATCTTAATGGAGGGCGTTGATAAAGTTCTCCTAAATATTCCTTCATTATGTCCTTAATTTTCCCTTCTTCAACATCTTTGTGCAATTTCATATTGCACATATATTCTTTACCTGCAAGTAATAAAGTATCTAGAATTCTTGTGGCTTTGCTAAGTGCAACTGGCAAAACACCTGTAACGTGGGGATCCAAAGTACCTGAATGACCTGCACGGGGTATATCGAGTATTTTCTTAACATAACTAACAACTTCGTGGCTTGTTGGTTTAGGTGGTTTATCCAAATTTATTATACCGTATTGTAATAGTTCTTCAATAGATCGATCTGTTGGGATTTTACCCCATCTGAAGTTAGTTGTATCACTTGACAATTCTAC
>JAGLOH010000154.1 GCA_023139025.1 Candidatus Heimdallarchaeota archaeon
TGCAAAAAAGAATAAAGGGTATGAGAGAATGGCTAACTCTCATACAGTTAAGCAGTTCTTTTTCTTCTAAAGACCAAAACTAAGCCTGTTAAGGCGAAAAGAGTAATTGCTGAAACAATAAGGAGCTCATTTCTAGACAGACTGGGCAGTTCTACCCAAAATCTTGAGCCTAAGAGCCAACCTGTAGTTTCGAGTACTCCTTCTACACCTACTTTGGGGTCGTGAACGATTATGTCTCCTCTAGGATAATTAAGAAAGATCCATTTATCATCATCATCATGTCTTACAGGAGAAGATTCTATTGCGGTGTTAACACCATCAATGTTAGCATATTGGAACCATGTGAAGAAACCAGTTATATCTGTATCCAGAAATTGAACACCTATCTCATCTAAAGATCGTCCCTCTTCTTCATCTTCAGTTTCAACATCTTCTTCAACTTCTTCTTCTTCTTCCAGATCAGTATCATCATCATCCTCGTCTTCGTCTTCATCTTCTATTTTATCTTTTAACATTATTTTCATAGCTAATTGGGAAGTAGGTTCAAGATAAATGAAATTATAGATTCCCAGATCAAATTTTACTTGTGTTGGTGAAATTAAATTTCCATCAATTAAAGCAAATTCACCTACCATATAGATACTTGCATTGAAAACACCATCAGTTGTTTCAGCAATAATCATATGGATATCTGTTCCAGCATCATTGATAAGTTGATACTTAAATGGCTTAAAAGAATCTAATCTATAAAGCTGGACGAATAGATCTTCTGATTCAGTGTAGATGCCATCAGCATCTTGATCTATGAATTCAATAATATCTGTTACTACAATCTTGAACTTGAGCTTAGCATCAAGATCATCACTGTCGTGTTTAAATTTGAACTTGATTTCAAGTCCATAATCTTCATCATCTTCATCCTCATGTTCAGTTTCAATATCTATTTCAATCTCGTTTTTCACATCACCAGTTTTTAACCGAGATCTAATATGTGCATCATAATCATCAACCTCTACCTGAAGTTCTCGTTCATTGAGTTCTTCTTCATCGTTATCTACGCCATCATCGTCGTCATCATCATCAATTTCTTCGTCATCATCACTGGCTTGAATTGGTTGATATAGAAATGTTGAGAAAACTAGCATAACAAAAAGTCCTCCCAGAAGCAGTTTTCTTTTATTCATAATATTAGATTTCATAACGTAACCACTTTTTCTATATTTATCTTGTTTTTTTTTGATTTATACCTTTACTTACATTTTTGTGTAGTTTTCAAGTATAATCCTGTGTAGTTACTCTCTCTCCAAATTTTTGAAAAAAAAATAATAAAGGAGTATTATCTCCTATTTTTCTTTCTGAAAAGTAAAGCTAATCCAGGTATAGTTAGTAATGCAGCTAGTGCAACGAATACCATGTTATTGCTTCCTAAAAATCCAGTTGTTGGTAATAAATCAGCCATTCCTACTTTAGGATCATGAATGATTTCAGTTCCTCTTGGGTAATTAAGATATAATTTAGTTTCTTCAGTACTTATATCAAGAGGAGTTGCTTTCACTTCTTGTTCAACACCATCGACCATTGCGGTTTCAATCCATGAGAAGAAACCTGCATAATCTCCTAAACTTATATCAACTTCAGATTCTTCGAAGTCATTTGAACGACCTTGCTCTTCATCTTCTGTGTCTTCATCTTCTTCATAATCAACTTCTAGTTCAGATTCTAGTTTGACTTTTAGGGCTAAAACAGAATCATCCTCAGTATAATTGAAATTGTGAATACCAACATCTACTTTTACTTGTGTAGGTGCAACAACGACACCGTTGATATCAGCAAATTCGCCTGAAACATATAAAGTAGCAGAGAATATTTCATCTACTGTTTCCACATAAAATACATGAACTGTATCAGTGCCGGTGATTTCAACTGTATAATTGATAGGTTTAAAATCATCTAGCTTTAAAACTTGAATTGTTTCATCGTCAGAGCTATAATATAATCCGTCAACCACTATGTCTCTGTATTCTACTATTTCTGTGAACTTTACTTCGAATTCAAGCTCTGTTTCGAGTGTTTCATTCTCTTCTTCAAATTCCAACTCGAATTCCAAACCTTCAGGACCAGTTTTAACTGTTACTTCAAATTCATTCTCGAAGCCTTCATCTCCTTCCAGAGATGATTCTATTTTTGCTTCATTAGATGAGATTTCAATTTTGACTTCTCTCTCATTCTCATCTTCGTATTCATCATCTATGCCATCTTCATCTTCATCATCCTCATGACTATCTGCATAAATAGGCATATAGATAAAAGATGAAATAACTAGCAAGGCTAAAAAGCCACCCAGAACCAGTTTTTGTGTTTTAATTTGTGCCTTCATTATTGAACACCATTTTTTGGTTAAACTTTTTATGATGATCGTTTGTTAAATAGATGAGTTTATACCAAATTGTAGTTTTTCCCTACAATTTTATGTAGGAATCAGCTTATACCATCTCTAGCTAATTTCTATAGTCCTTTACAAAAGGATAAAAATTAAACCAATAATCTGGGTGTAGCTAACAAACATCGCAATTAATGCAGATTTATCAATTGAAAGTTCTTTTATTTCACCTAAAGCTGTAATTATTACTAAAAAGCTCCATATCTGAAATACTCCGTGAAGAATCAACAAAACTATTGAAGGAACTAAAACAGTTGTTCCAGTAGCTGCTCCCACTAATGCAACTATAAGAATAAAGAGAAATGATGGTAGAAAAATTAGATTACTGACATTCAGTAAGGTGAAGGGTTTTTGCTTCTTCTTGTATCCAAATCTGCTCAGAAGTTCAGCGAAACCTCCAACAAATAACCAACTTCCAATTAGGCTTACATAAGCTAGCCAAATGGGCACTTCTAGAGGTACAACAAAATTACCTACTATCAGAATCTTGTTTCCTGAACCAATAAATACACTCACACCTGCTAAAATAATAAACTCTATCAGGGTGTGAATTGGATTTTTTGCAAAGAATCTAATGAATTTGGCAAGAGAAAATTTACCTATACTGAAGACTTTGTGTTCTTCTTCTTTTTCTCGATATACGATTTCTACTTTTTGATCATTACTTCCTCGAATAATTTCAATGGCTCTTTTTCCTTCTTCAGTTAGATAATATTTCTTATGTTCATCTTGGTAAACAAATTGTTTGATTTGTCTCAAATGGTAGTAAAGAGGACCTGACTTAAGTTCAAATTTTTCTGTAAGCTGTGTGTAGGTAATCCATTCCATATCAGCAATGTACTCAAGAATACTACGTCTGGTAGGATTTGATAAAGCTTTGAAATCAATAAAATCTACTTTAGAATCCTCAGACATTTCTAATCAACATCTATTTTCGTTAATAATATTTAGATGTTTTCAAATACCAAATGATTCATTTTCTCTAATGAAACTACTCATTTTCAGTTGTTCTAATAACTCTTTTTTAGGGTATCCTGTTTCAATATTATAGTTCCTATATTCATACCATTCTTTTAGTTGAATTTTGAAATCGGGAGTATTTCCTTCAGTTGGTCCATCAAGTCTCTGTCTCATAACACTAGGTAGAACTTGAAGCTCTGGTTTCCAGCCTAATCTTAGATTAACTAATCTTTTAAGCGCATAAATCCTATCTCCAAGAAGAATTAAATCTTCTGAAATATATTTACGATTAGCTGCCATACCTAATAGATCAGCAACCATAGGTGCTGGAGGATTATAAAAAACGCAAATAGTCATTGCATTATAAAGCTGTCTGTAGCTCTGAAGTCTGACCATTTGTTTTGCTATTCCACTATCTTCAAATCTACTGTCTGGTAGATTGTCTATCTCTAGTTCAGGAAAAGTTAACCCTTGTTGTACCATATATGCATCACCATTGTTATGGCATGCTCCTCTTGGACTTGTTAGATATTGAATCGCCCAGCCACTAAATGCTCTTGGATCATGGAAAGGTGCTTCTAATCCTGCAATTTGAGGGGCTAAAGCTGAATAAAGAAAGTTTTCTGCTAAAACCTTACTACCTTCTGCCAATAAGTTTCCTATACCCTTACGTTTAGTAATCATATCAAGTAGAGTAAGTAATGTATCTGCGTTCCCAAAACTCAAATCCAGTTCTTCAGGTAATGCTTCGGAAGGGATATAATTCTTCGATACAAGATCAAGTAATACTCCAATTGTTGTACCTGCTGAAATAGTATCTATACCATATTCGTTTGCTTTGTAGTTAGCGAAAGATAAAGCTTCCAAATCCCCTATTTTCAAATTTGTTCCAAAAGCAGCAAGTGTTTCATATTCAGGTCCTTTAGTTCTAGGAAGCTTATATTTTCCTTCAGGAATTTCTATTATCCTTCCGCATCTAATCGGACAACGATAGCAAGAATATCTTCCTACTAATATAGTTTCCTTCATTGTTGCTCCTGAAATATTAGAAGCTTCTTCAAATTCAGATTCTGACCAGTTACGTATAGGCATATCTCCATACATGTCCATTGCTACGTCGACATATCCCGCAGTACCAAGTTCTCCTGTAAGTTCAACAAAGAAATCCTCTTTGATTGTCTCGTATGCTTCTTTAGACTTTTCGTCAAATTCTTTAGGTAATGAAAATTCTTTGTTTGTTCCCTTTACTGCTATTGCTTTTAGTTTCTTTGAACCCATTACAGCTCCTAGTCCGGTTCTTCCTGCTGCCCTTCCTTCATCATTCATGATCGATGCATATTTTACAAGATTTTCTCCTGCTTGACCTATACATGCAATTTTGAAGGACTTATCTCCAAGCTCATTTAGAATCTTCTCATGAGCAGCATATGTTCCCATCCCCCACAGTTCAGATGCGTCTCTTATCTCTATTTTGTCATCTTCGATTAGAAGATAAACAGGTTTTTCAGAAACTCCTTCTAGAATTATACCGTCATATCCCGCAAATTTCAGTTCTGGACCAAAATTTCCTCCTGAGTTAGCTTCACCCCAGAATCCTGTCAATGGTGACCTTGAGCAAACACTAAATCTTCCCGCACAAGATGTGGGTAAGCCAGTTAAAGGACCAGTCATGAAAATTAAGATATTTTCTGGTGATAGCGCATCTACATTTTTTGTATTTAAAAATTTAAAATAGTAGTGTGCTCCTAAACCACTGCCACCTATGAACATCTTAGCTCCTTCTAAATCAAGAGGTTCTTGAGAGACTTGTTTAGTTGTTAGATTCACTCGTAGAATTATCTCTCTATATCCTCCAGTCAATTCACCTAACATGTCATAAAACATACTTTTGAGAGCTTCACCAGTAATCTCTCTTGGGTTGACAATTGAACCAGTATCATTTAAAGCAAAATCACTAAGTAACTGCATATTCTCCTCTAGAATTTTCTCCGTTACTCCAAAACCTCTTAAGTTAGTTTTAAGACCAATTTCATCTATGAGTTCTTCCACTTTGTGGATTAGTTTTTCTGCTCCCTCTTGTTCAGAAGCAAATTTAATTCCTATGGCATGAGCTATCTCTGAATAGTGTTTTGCAGTTTTCTCTTCCTCTGAGCAATATTTCATCATATGAGGTAAGGAAACTGCTATAATCTCTCCATGTGGAATATTCAGAACAGCACCTGCTGAATGTGCAAGCGCATGTGTTCCTCCTATTTGGCTATTACCAATAGCTATTCCTGCCATAGTAGCTG
>JAGLOH010000155.1 GCA_023139025.1 Candidatus Heimdallarchaeota archaeon
CCCAGAAGTGATCACATCATCAAAGAGAATTATAGTTTTTGATTCGCAATCAAAATCTGCTTCCTTGAACTGTATTTCATGACTTTGGGGATCTCTATATTTTTCTAATATGAAACTTGATAAAGAAAGTTCCTTGGATAATGTATTAACGTCTTCTTGACTACCTTTATCAGGTCCAACGATAATCCATTCTTCGTTAACTTTATCCTTTAAGAAATCAGAAATTGCTGGAAGAGCACTAAGATCAAACTTCTCCAAAGTTTCTGCTGAATTATGAAATACTTCTCGATTGTGAACGTTAATTGTAATAAGTGAATCCAGTCCTGCTTGCTGAAGTAAATCCATAGTTATAGTATGGGATACAACCTCTCCATCTAATTTTCTTCTATCAGCTCTAGCATAACAGAGATATGGAACTACTGCAATTACTTTGTCAGCTCCTAGTTCTTTTAATGTATTAGTTAAGAAAATTAGTTCAAGTAACCTTTTTTCTTGGTCAGGGTAGGTTGTTTGGACAATAATTACGTTTTCCTTCTCAAGATTTCCCTCAATCTTAAGATAAGTTTCACCATCTGTAAAGTATTTGTAAGATAAACCTAACAAAGTCAGATTCAATTGTTCAGCTATTTTTTGAGCAAGTTGTTCTGAGTTGGGACCTGCAAGTATTTTCATATTACTCTTGCAATTATTATCGGTTGGAAATTAAAGCCTTTTCATTTAAATTTAAGGTAGAATTTGTGCATAGCTCCCAGAATTTTTGACTTAAAACATATCTTTATTAACGTCAGAAAACCCTATCAATTGAAAATACGGTTATCTATATTTGTGATATTTATGGCGTCTGGAACCCCATCTAAAGCCAAGAAAAAGGCAAAGCCTAAAGCAAGAAAAAATGTACTATTGGACATTGAATTCAATGATACAAGTGAAATTTCTGTACCTCCTCGTTTAATTGATCAAGTAATTGGTCAGGAAAATGCAACTGAAATAGTTAAAAAAGCTGCTTTACAGAGAAGACATGTTCTTTTGATTGGAGAACCAGGTACAGGTAAGAGCATGCTTGGGCAAGCAATGGCTGAGCTTCTTCCTAAAGAGGAGCTTGTTGATGTTTTATGTATAGCCAACCCTAAATATCCAAACCAACCACGTGTTGCTACTCTTCCTGCAGGTCATGGGGTGAGAAAGGTTGAAATGGATGCAGAGCTTGCCAGAAAGAGTGGAAATAAACGTTTCATTATTTCTATTGCAATCTTACTAGCAATAATTGGTTATGCTTTGATAGCTACTGCTGGTAATCCTGCTAGTCAGCCCCAGACTCTTTTGATGGCTATGTTTGTAGGATTTTTTATTTTCTTTATGCTTAATCAATCCAGATCTAAAAGTGAAATGCTTGTACCAAAATTACTAGTAGATAATAGTAAGAAGGATACAGCGCCCTTTAATGATGCTACAGGATCACATGCAGGAGCACTCCTTGGTGATGTTAGACACGACCCGTTCCAGTCTGGAGGACTAGGAACTCCACCTCACGAACGTGTAGAAAGTGGTTTAATTCACAAATCTCATCTTGGTGTTCTCTACAGTGATGAGATAGGGACTCTTGAAATGAGAACTCAGCAAAAACTACTTACAGCCATGCAAGAGGGTAAACTGCAAATCACTGGTCAATCAGAGCTTAGTAGTGGGGCAATGGTTAGAAGCGACCCTGTTCCGTGTAAATTTGTTTTAATTGCAGCTGGTAATATCGAAACTACTCGTAACATGCATCCTGCTTTGAGATCAAGGATTCAAGGATCTGGCTATGAGGTTTATATGACTGATACTATGAAAGATACTCCCGAGAACAGACGAAAGCTAGCTCGTTTTTGTGCCCAAGAAATTGTAAAAGATCGAAGAATTCCTCACTTCACACATGAAGCAGTTGAAGAAATAATATATGAAGCTCAGCGAAGAGCTGACAAGAAAGACCATCTTACTTTACGATTACGAGAATTAGGTGGATTAATTAGAGCTGCAGGCGATCTAGCCAAAGAAAATGGAGAGGTTTTAGTATCGGCTGAGACACTTAGAAATGCCAAAATTATTGCAAGAACTTTGGAAAATCAAATGAGTGATTCTTATGCTGATTCAAGAAAACTCTACAAAATCTTTGAAACTGATAAAGCCAAAGTTGGAAGAGTAAATGGTCTCGCTGTTATCAATCAAAGATCAGGTATTGTAATGCCTATAGAAGCAGAAGTTGTTCCAGCTTTCAGTAGAAGAGAAGGAAAAATCATTGCGACAGGCCAATTACGAATTATTGCTAGAGAAGCTGTACAGAATGTTTCAGCAATCGTAAAGAAGTATGTCGGCAAAGATATTTCAGATTTTGATTACCACATTCAATTTGTTGGTTCTTACTCAGGTGTTGAAGGAGATTCAGCTTCTATTTCAATAGCTGTTGCTATCATATCAGCTCTCGAGAAAGCACCAATTAGGCAAGATACTGCTATGACTGGTAGTTTAACAGTTAGAGGAGTAGTTATTCCAGTTGGTGGAGTTACTGCAAAAATTGAAGCTGCGTCTGAAGCTGGAATAAAGCGAGTCATTGTACCAATTCAAAATATAGATGATGTCAAGTTAGAAGAAAGGTACAAAGGAAAGGTGGAAATCATTACAGTGTCAAACTTTCACGAAGTACTTCGAAATGCCCTTCCAAAAGAATTTAGCTATATTGCTAAAAAGTATGAAGACTTGGCTTTAGAACATTCAGCACTTAACATTGATAAGAAGAAATGAGCCGAAATGACAACTTCAGGTTTTTACCATTATTATTGTGGGATTACTGCACAACCAAATGATGAAGGTCAGTATGAAGACATAGGAGAATTCGATCTTCATCTAAACATGGTACAAAAAGAAATTGAAGAGAAAGAACCTAAAAGACAAACTCGATTAGAAACAACCTTTTTTCACGAAGATTGGATAGAAATTCAATTACTTTTCAGAGCATCTTATAGGGATGGAACTGAGGATATTCACAGATTCATTGACTTGGTAACAAAGGAACTAGAAGGACAACTAAACATAATGATTGTAGATTTTAATATTGAATCAGTTGCCTAAAAAATTCAATCTTTTATTTGAAAACAATATAGAGCTTAGTTTCACATTTATTACAATTTCCTTGTAATGAGATTCTCCTTACTTCTGTAGCAGAAGCTCCTCTATGAATCAGCAATTCTCCACATTTTGGACAATAAGTATGTGATGCTTCATGATCAGGTACATTGTTTAAATAGACAAACTCTAAGCCTACGTCCTTAGCTATTTGATAACATTTCTCTAATAATTCTGTAGCTGTGGGTTGTAACTCCTTAAGTCTATGAGCAGGAAGCAATCTAGCTAAGTGCAAAGGAACTGAGACTGAAAGTTCTTCTTTTATCCATTCGGCTAGTTTTCTAGTTTGTTCTTCTGTATTCTCAAGTGCTCCATGGATAACGAAATTTAGTTCGAGAAGTTTTTCCTCTTCATAAATCAATTTGATAATTTTCTTTATTTCCTTGAAAGTACCTGCATGACACTTTTGTTGATATCCTGTATCAGTAACTGATTTTATGTCAATAATAACCGCATCAACAAATTCAAGAATTTCCTTAACAGGCTCTTCATTGAAATATGCATTAGTTCTTAGTAACACTTTCAGATTTCTCTGTTGAGCAAGAATTGCTGTATCACGAACCCACTCAAAAGATATTAGAGGTTCAGCTTCACCAAAAGCCATAACCTTTGAACCTGATGCCATACCAAACATTGCTGCTTGATCAGGTGCTAGTTTTTTTGCGCCAGTTTGAGTTGGATCAACTCCGATCTTTTCAGGCATTACACAATAATCACAGTCAAGATTACAATTGTAAGTAGAAAATGTTTGTGCTCTTGAATTTGGATGAAAATGAAAAACATGTTGTTTTTCAATCATATCAATCTTCATATCAGTATATCCATAAGTTAGAGAATACATTTTCCCTTCAAGATTTACTCGTGCAGAACATTTACCTTTCTCTCCAACTAACAAGGTACATTCTATGGGGCATAAGCGACATAGGATAACTTGATTTTCTTCATCAAGCACATCATAGTATTCAGCTTCGTGCAGTGGAGATTGTGACATTGACTTCATGATATTTCTTGAACTTCATTATTAAATCTTATTAAACTAACATCTTTATTGGGAGTATTACATCATCAATCTTTATCTATAAGTTGATAATTGGTCTATTTCTTTTAATATCATTACAGCACAAAGTATTTCAGATACTTCACTAGTTTTTTATTAATGTGGACTCTTTCAAAAAGAGATACAATGACTGTTTGGCAACAAGTTGAATTAGAAAATCGTCTAGTGTATTACAGAGAGATATTTCAGGGAAAACGTATACCCCGATACAAACTGGCTCGATTATTTTATGTTCCTTTTAATGGGTACAAAGATAAAGATGAATTAATGAATATTCATGAACACTACCATCCAAAATTCAAGAAGTGGATAGCAGAAAAACAGCATCTTCCTCTTGAAGAGATTGAGAAAGAAATTGAAGAGCTACACAAAGCTGAGGATATCACAAGTAATAATTATCTGGAGTTGAAACTAACTATATTGAAAGATGTTCTTTCTTCCTGTGAATTCTGTGAGAATAGATGCAGAGCCAACCGTGATGAAGGAGAAGTTGGGAAATGTGGAGTTGACGATAAAGCATACGTTAGCTCTGCTTTCATTCATATGGGTGAAGAAAGTCCTATTGTTCCTAGTGGAACAATATTCTTTTTGGGCTGTACTATTGATTGTCAGTTTTGTCAAAACTGGGATATAAGTCAAGAATTTGGATTTGAGAGAATTAAGGGGAGAGGAACATCAGCAATTCTGCTTGCACAACATTATTTCACTCTAGTTAAACAGAATGCGAGAAATATCAATTTCGTTGGAGGAGAACCTACACCAAACTTACATGTGATTTTAGAATCTTTCAAACATACACAAGTTGATGTCCCAATGTTGTGGAATAGTAACATGTATCTTACTGATATGAGCATGAAACTGATTGCAGATCTTTTTGATATTTGGCTACCAGATATGAAATATTCAAACAAAGAATGTGCGACCAAGTACTCCAAAGCACCAAAATATTGGGAGGCACTTCAAAGAAACATGAGAATGATTGAAGACAGAGGATCTGGTGAGTATATAATTCGTCACCTAGTTATGCCAAACCACACAAAGTGTTGTTCTATTCCCCTTTTGGACTGGATCAATAACAATCTTGATACACCACTTGTAAACATTATGGGTCAATATCATCCCGATTATATTGTTCTTCAAACTGATAGATTTCCTGAGATTAAAAGAAGAGTTTCTACTACAGAAATGTATGAAGTTCGAAATCACGCAGATAAAATCGGAATATACTGGAAAAGTGTTTCGTAATCTTCCTTTTATTGGATACTCATATCCCATAATAGCCGCTTTGTTGTTGATCTTTCCCATTTATTTAAAGCACTTCTTGCAGCTATAGTTTCAGAGAGGAATTTATGTTGAAAATCAGCTATAAAATTTATGAGTTTCTCAATTTCAGTTATTTTGTCTAGTAATGCTTCAGATATATAAAATGTAATGGAAAATCCTGGTTCTGGTTCCTTTT
>JAGLOH010000156.1 GCA_023139025.1 Candidatus Heimdallarchaeota archaeon
TTCCATTTTTGGATGGATTTGTACTATAGGGGGAATGTTCTCCTCTGTCAGTATATTGTTTGTAGGCATATTTCCAATGGATTTTGATAACAATATTTTCATGACCGGACATGTGATATCAGCTATGAGTTTCTTTTATGGTGGGATGATTACAGTTCTTCTTTTCTCGATTTTGATTTTTGTTGATAAGAAAAATAGTCTTCCAAAATGGCTAGGTCTTTTTGGTCTGCTTGTAGCTATAATTTTTGCTTTGTTCATTTTCATGCCTGAAAGCTCTTTAGATGATGTTTTAATCACGTCCAAGACCTTGGTTCTTAATTGTAGCTTTCTTGGAATGGCTTGTAGTATTTTCGATTTTTGCCTGGATAATAACAGTTTCAATAACCTTAAACTTACAGAGGAGAAAGAAAATAAAATTGGAGACGGGGGATTCTCCTTAGAATTCTGCACGATTGTTTCTAAAATTCTTTAAACCACTTGCTCAAATCTCCAGGTATTGGAACAATTTGTTCATCTGATTCAGTTCTTGCTTTAAAATCAGGTAAGTATTCTTTTACTTCCTGCATATGTTGTTCAGGTGTTGTTTTATCGTTATATGTTTCTACTAAAGTAATATAAATTTCGAATTCACGCCATTTGAAGAAATCTGGTAGATATTCTAACCATTTTCTATCAAGTTTGTATTCTTTAGAATAACCCTTCCATAATGAAGGAATGAATCGATTAACAAACTCTAATTTTTTATCATCTGGATAATACCAAACAGTTTCATGAATGCAAGTAGCTATATCGTAGATGAAGAAGAAATAGTATGAATCATCAAAGTCGTAAACAGTTAACTCATCATCATGAACATTAAAATTACCAAGATGAAAATCGTATTGTATTAAACCGTAAGCATCTTTATCCTTTGGAAGTTGATTGAGTTTTTTCTTTAGATTATTAAATCTCTCAATTATTTCTCTATCTTTAACAGAATCAAGATGGCTTTCCGCAGTGGTGTGAACACTTTCAAAAGCTGATACTCGTCGAAATTCTGGTTGTAAAGAATTATATTCGAAAGAAGTTGCATGCATTTTACCTAGAGTTCTACCCATTTTTTCCCAAAATAACTCATTCCATTTTTCAGGATTTTTCCATTCAACTGGTTTCCCAGATGCTCTCTCGAAGACAACCGCATTGATGTTCTTTCCATCATGCTTTATTATTTCTAGGTATTTTTCATTCTTTGATAAAATTGGTATAGACACATTTACCCCAGAAGAATTCAAGAACAAAATCCACTCTAGTTCAGCTTGAACTTGATCTGGAGCGTGACGAGTTCCACCTCGTAATATATATTCTTTATCATTTTTCGTAAATTCATAAACGAAATTATGATCAATAGCTATCAGGAAATTAAGCTCTTGATTAGAAATATCATAAAGTTGACAAATCTTTTCTAGAATTTCTATATCAACATCCTCTTGGTTCTTAGGAGACATTATATCACTCTCTGATATGTAGTTTAGTGAATTTTAGACATTAATATGTTTTACTAATTTATCTAAAAATTCTAATTAGAACAAATTATGATAAATTTGATGATACTTGAACAATCAAATATTTTTGTAAATAATGAAAAGATCATCAATTTTCTATTTCATACTTTACTCTACAGTTTTCTCATTTTTATCTAGACTAATCTATTTTTCCTTTTAAAAATAACTCTGAACTATCCCAATTGCTATGATGTCTTCTAAAGAATTTTTCGAGAGTTTTTGTTCCAAAGAGTTTGACCTGAGATTCATAGGATTCAAGAGCTGAAAGTTTAAGTTTTTCATAACCTTTGATAGAGTTTGTTTTGAGCTCCCACTCAATGTCTAGATATTTGGAAAGAAGGATCTTCTCTATAGAATGTCCGGAAATCATTGAGTTCACAACTGAAGTGATCAGATACCATTTAATACTTGATTTTTCAGGTTTTTTGGTCCCACGAGTTATTATTTTGTTTCCCAGATAGTGTTTTTTTCTTATTTTTGTACTAGTTATTCCATAAAAATCTACATAAAAAAGGAAGTTATCGAAAAGAGCATTATCGACCATATACATTAAGGAAGCAAGAAAGACTTCAACATGATCAAAATGATTACCTATTCCTAAAGGGGAATATATTTTGGATTTTGGATTTTTTTCGAATATTTTTTCCAATTCAGCTTGTATCTCAGAGATATTTATGAACTGCTTGAGTCCTTCAGACAAATTAATTTTGAACACATCTGTTGGTTTCTTAATTAAAGGTGTTCTGTAAGCTCGTTCTTCTATATCTAACCATTTGTAATCAGCACTCAGCTTATCAAGAGCAACTTGTTCTTCTTTCTTTCTTTGGTCATAAATTGCAAACTTTTGAAATTTCTTTGAGAGTGACTTTAAATCAGGTTGTCTTGTGTAGATTGTTACAACTAAAACATCTTCCCGCTCATAAACTAGTTTGGCGATTGTTCCACCACAACTAGCTACTGCATCATCTAAGTGTGGTGAAAGAAAGATGTGTTGCATAGCAAATAATAATCTATCATAACTATAAAGATTATTGCCTCTTTAGGTTTCTCATAAACTATTGCTTGCATAAATATAATTGGTTGATTCTTTAGCTATTAATTATTCAGAAATAGCATTAATGCTATAATAAAATAGTATACCTGAAAGTAACTAACCATGAATCTTTCAACTAAACCCATGTAAGGACCACCACCAAAGATTCCTGATAAAGCCATAAGAATAAGCATAACTGGTACTGAAACTAATGAGAACCAAGCAAAACCAATCCAACCTGCTAAAGCTTTGGTTCGAAGCCATAAAAGAATCATTGATACCAATACAAAAATTCCTGATATTATTATAAGAATCAAATGTAGCTTTCCCCGTAGTGTTACTAATTCTCCTCCTTCATCTAAAGGGAAGAAGAGTGTCACAAGTAATCCTATAAATGTACTAATCAGAAATAGAATTGGTCCAACGACTGATCCATTTCCCTCTATTCCCCAGAGTAGACCAAAAGAAAAAATAAACAACAATGCACTACCAGAAATGAATAGTGAATTAAATAACCATCTTTTAGGTGCTCCAACAGCGAAAAGAGAACTTACATCATCTCGAATGTGGCTATAATCTGTTCTAATAAATCCTCCAATAATCCATGTTATGGTATAGATTATGGGTGAAAGCATTCCAAAAATTGCCAATAAATGAAATGTATTCATGATAGTCGAATAGATTTACACAATAATAAAAGCATTTCTCAAAATGCTATAAATGCTTGTATAGAAATTAAGATTAAATGAAAGTTGATTCAGTTTGCCGTTGAGAGTTTATCTATAAATTAATAAGCCGTTAATTCATCCTTTTCTAAGTAAAATGAGAAAACATTCAATTACCTTCTTCATAATTAACACCCTTCTAGTATTATCGATGGTGGTGAATTCTCCACTTAAGCAGTCAGAATCAGTTTTTACTACCACCACAACTTTTGTTAAGACAAATGTTCCATCTGATTTCTCTGATGTAAAACTAAATGCTGATACTGTAAATCTTACAATTCTTCACATTAATGATTGGCATGGATGGCTTGAACCTCATGATGGTAGAGGTGGCGCAGCTACATATATGGGGTATTTCAAACAAGAAGGCTATTCTTCAGATAATGATTCCTTTATTCTCTTATCAGGAGGAGATCAAAACACAGGTCCAGCAGTAGCCACATTGACCAAAGGAGAATCTATGATTGATGTTATGAATACAATGAATTTTTCTGCTACAGCGATAGGAAATCATGAATTTGATTATGGTATTGATTGGTTGAATTATCGACAAAACATAGCTAATTTCCCCTTATTATCATGTAATATATATGATGTAGGTACAACTGACTTAGCTAACTTCACTATTCCTTGGGTTGTTCAAGAACATGCTGGGATACAGGTTGGAATTGTAGGGTTAACAACTACATCTACATATACTTCTGCACATCCAAAATATACTCAGTATTATGATTTCGGAAATTATGAAACGGCTTTGAGAAATAATGTTCCAGCAATGAGAACTGCAGGAGCAGATATCATAATTGCTTTGACTCATGTTGTACCTAATGAACTGATAAGTTTAGCAGCTGATGTAGCAGATCTTAATATCAGCGTTTTTCTAGGAGGTCATGGTGGTACTCCCCAAGTCACTGAAGTTAGTGGTTCAATTGTAGCGATGGCAGGACATTATGCTCAGCAATATGTAAGAATAGTTCTAGAGGTTGATACTACACTTGATCCAAAACTTGTGGTTTCACAGAGTGGGCATCTAGTCGCAAATACTGAAGGGGGAGTTACACCTGATGCTGAGATCCAGCAAGTAGTTGACTACTGGGTAGATCTTGTAGGTGCCGATGAAGTAATATCATATGCTTCTACTGCTATATATGATCCCTCTCCTGAAAGTGGGATCGGTAATCTTGTAACAGATGGAATGTTAGACTATTTCAACTGGACCCACGATTTTTCAATAACTAATAGAGGTGGAGGAATAAGAGACTATTTCCGTGCTGGGGATGTCACAATGGGTGATGTAGTTTCAGTCATTCCTTTTGAAAATAACATGCTCGAACTAAGCATTACAGGTCAGGAATTATTAGATATTTTGACCTCCGGACATGGAAATTATGCAATTGGTAACATTAGATACAGCTACAGCTATGATGGTGGATTTCACATTACCTCTGCGTATATTAATTCAACTGGTACTTTTGAAGAAATAATTCCTACTAACATTTATACTGGACTTATGATCGATTATGTGTGGTGGGTTAGTTTCAAAGATGTCTATCCTGCAACAGATACAGGTTTCATGTATCGAGATGCTGCAATCAACTACATTAGAAAAATCCCAGACATTAGTCTAGTTGCATATGATGGTAGAATTCAAGAGGGAGATGTTGTTGTACCTGAGCTTTCTAGGAATCACCTGATATTCTTAATTTTGTCTTCCTCGTTTGTGGTTACTATCTTCTTAAAAAGAAAAACTCTAAAAAAACGATTAAATAAAACAAAATAATATATAATCTTCATTTATTAGCTACAATATTCTAAAGTTATACTAAACCTCGATTAAAGGAACTATTCGTATCACACAATTTCTATTTACATAGCTTAATAAATATTCAAGTCTATTTCCCAATTTGAATGTGGTTCATAAATAAAAGGCATAGCTTCCAGAAACAGATAATTATAGTTCTTGTAGCTTTACTTCTCACTCCATTTTTTACCTCCTCCAATACAGTAATTGATAGCACTTTTCATGCAAATGGATTGAAAACTAATCTTGCTGAGGATACTAGTCAAGAATTACCTACACCAACTGAACTAGAAACTTTCTTAGATCAAATTATATCTGAACAATTTGATAATTATTCTCTTGCTGGTGTTACATTTTCTATGGTAAAAGATGGCTCTGTATTTCTTGAGAAAGGATATGGCTATGCTAACTATGTCACTCAAACTCCTGTTGTGGCCAATGAAACGATATTTAGAATAGGTTCCATTTCAAAAACTTTCACTTCTATTGCAGTTCTACAATTGGTAGAAGATGAATTGTTAGATCTGGACACTGACATTAATGATTATCTTACTGCTTTCAAGA
>JAGLOH010000157.1 GCA_023139025.1 Candidatus Heimdallarchaeota archaeon
AAAGGATGTTACATGTATATGGTAAAGATGGAAAGATTCCAGAATTCAGTGAATTAGTTGGAAATCCAATTCCTGCAAAACCTATTCATCAATTCATAGAAGTTGATTTTTCAATCCCAGGATGTCCAGTTGCTAAGGAAAATTTCATTCCAATATATACAAAATTAATTAGTGGTTTAAAGCCATCTAAATATCCTTATCCTGTATGCATTGAATGTAAATTCCAAGGAAATGATTGCTTCTTATTACACGGAGAATACTGTTTAGGCCCAGTTACAGCTGGAGGTTGTGATGCATGTTGTCCTACCTTTGGTGTTCCTTGTGTTGGATGCTTTGGAGCATACGAAGGAGCAAACTTTGAATCAATGATTGAGAAGTTGATTGAAATTGGTTTAACTGAAGAAGATGCGAAAAGGAAGCTGATGATGTTTGGAGGCGAAGCCACAGAGCTAGCTTTAAAGGGTGAAAAATGATGAGTGAAAAAATAATTAGTGTAGATGTGCTTGCTAGAGTTGAAGGAGATGGAGGAATTCAAGTATATACAAAAGATGGAAAAGTAGACAAGGTTCTTGTGGATATTTTCGAGGGACCAAGAATGATCGAAGCCCTTGTTAGAGGTAAAACTATTCATGAAAACATTTCTTTAGTAGCTAGAATTTGTGCAATTTGTACAGTATCTCATAGAAATGCTTCAATTAGTGCGATTGAAAAAGCTCTCAAAGTAAAAGTTTCTGAAAAAACCCAATTACTTAGACATCTTTGGCATTATGCAGAATATATAGAAAGCCACGTGTTGCACGTATATTATCTTGCACTACCAGATTTCTTTAAACAAGCTTCTGCTATTGCAATGCTTCCTACTCACACAGACACTGTAGTTGAAGCTGTAGTAATGAAGAAATATGGAACTGAATTGATGAAACTACTTCATGGAAGAAAAATCCATGGAGAAAATGCTCTGATTGGCGGTTTTGGAAGAGTTCCAACTGATGAAGAATTAGATTATTTTGCTGAAAAAGCAGTTGAATTTAAAGAAAAGGTTTCTGCTTTCATTGATGTTTGGGGTACATTACCAATTCCAGAATATTGTGAAAGAGAAACTCAATTCATGTGCTGCAATCCAGCTGATGGCAAATTTGGTTTTGAAGGAGAAACAATTCTTATATCAACAGGAGAAGAATATCCTGTAGAGGATTATAAAAAACTGACAAATGAAAGAGTTGTCGAACATAGTTATGCTAAGAGATCAAAATACAACGATAAACCATTTACTGTTGGTGCATTAGCTAGATTAATCCTTATTGGTGACAGACTTACTGGAGAAGCAAAAGAGAAATTCGACAAATACTACAATGATAAGTGGAAAGTTAATCCAATTTATAACAATATGGCACAATTGATTGAAGCTCTCTGGTGCTTTGAACAAATACCTGGATTGATAGAACGAATCAAAGCTTTACCAGATTCTGAACTAGTAACTGATTACGAAATGGATGGTAAAGGAACAGCTGCTGTGGAAGCTCCAAGAGGAACTTTATACCACACCTATGATATCAAAGATCGAAAAATCGAACATGCAGACATTATCACTCCTACTGCACAGTTCTTAGATGATGTTGAAGAATTCATCAGAGTTGCTGCAGAGAATCTTTTAGCTGAAAACAATCCAGATACTGAGCTTCAACTAGAAATGATTGCTCGTGCATATGATCCATGTATTTCTTGTAGTTGCCATATGGTTAAATTGGTGAAACAATAGTTGTCACCTTCCCACTCTTTTTTTCCCAACATTGAACTTTCCAGAATAGTTTTTTTTTGTTTTGGTAATAGAGATAGAGCAGATGATGCATTTGGTTTGATGGTAGCTGAGAAACTAGCGGAAATTTCTCCTAAGAGTGTTTTTTCTGAAGAAGTAGAGGATATATCTGTTTTTCTTGTTGATATCATAAGTAAGGACGTCTATGACGCAGTAGTAATTATAGATGCCATAGATTATGGAGCTAAACCAGGTTCATTGCTTGTAACAGCTGATATATCAGATTATATAAGACCTTTAACTAGTCATTCAATTCCTTTACCTCAGATAAAAGAGTTAGTTGAAATTCAAAAAAAGGAGTTCTTGTTTATAGGAGCTCAGGCTAAATCAGTTGAATTTATGCAATCCCCTTCTAATGAGATAAAAAGAGCAGTTAAAGAAGTAATTGCTTTAATATCTTAACAAAACCTAATCATAAATTTCGTTGATAATCAATTATAAAACATGTGTTTATTAACCTACTAAACAAAAAAATACTTTAAAAAGAGAAAAAAAAACGAAAATTTGATCCTTTTAGTTTCAAATTAAACTAATATTTAATTTGTAATTAGCAAGTCACAACTAAGTGTTGTTGAGATGTTCGTGTGAAAATTCTTTGAGACTGATTCCTTTACGTTTTCGTATAAGGTATAAAACTCATTTATATCCTCAAATGATTCTTCTGTTTGTATTTTCTCCAAAATGTTTGTAAATCCTGCTCTATCTATAAAATCCTCTTTAGAAATTACTAGAAGAGACATAGAGGAATGCGATATATGAAGCACTTTATGACCTTCATAGCTAATCTCCTCTAGTAGATTTAATTTCTCACTTTCAGATTGTTCAAATTTCTTCTTATATATATCAATTGTACTCAGGACTTCATTTCTTTCTTGTGAATTATCATGAATATGTGCTAAACTGCCTCCAATTTCTACGAAAATATCCAATGAGATTATGTTACTTTGGCCTATTCGCTTTTCGATAAATTGTTTTACAATTAACCAATTCAGAGCATCTGAGAAGTACTCCCCTGATTTTACAGATATGAAGAAAAATCTGAAAGGGGAATCAAGAGATTTGAGCGCTATTTCATTTAATCTAAATCCTTCAACAATTGAACTCATGACTCTCTCTTCATTTTCAACTAAATCCCATTTATTAGCTAAAAACAAAATAGGTGCTTTCTTATCTTCTATCCAAGAGAAACATTTCCAGAACCATTCAGCACTTTCTTCTAATTTAGATAAATCTGAAGCATCAAAAATGTATATTAACCCAGAGGACATTTTGATATAATTTTCCCAAATATGTGTTCTAAATGCCATGTGTCCCCCCAAATCCCAGATTTGTAAAGGAAGATTCTTATAAGATGCAAATTCTACATCCACTCCAAAAGTAGGTTGGGATGTAATGTGATTTCCTGTTAAAAGTCTCTGAGTGAAACATGTTTTTCCTGCACCTGGTAATCCAGTGATAGCTATAGTAGTTCTCTTCATTTCAACCATACCTCTATTTATTATTTAATTGCTTAAGAAGAGCGAAGTTCACTACTTCTTCTAATTGTTTTTTATATTTTTCAGGAGGATAAAAGTCATTATTTATTAGCTGAGCTATAGATAGAGTTGCAGTTGAAAGGTCATCTTTGGATACACCATTATCAGCCCCAACAACTACACAATAATCTTTTTCTGTTCTAATACTTACGGAATAATCTTGTATTGAGATCATGTTTTCATTTGCACCAAGATCTTTCATCTGAATGATGCATTTGTTAATGACTGTCTCAAATTCATTATTATTATCAGTTATAGATGTCTTATATACAGTTTTATTATTCTGATCTAAGATCAATACAAAAGAGATTCTTGACTCCTCTTTGATAAAATCCACTAGTTTATTGAACATCCATGAAATTGCATTATTTACATTTTCACCAGTTTTAGCAGATGTTTCCCATATTCTAAAGGATCTTTCAGGATATTGAGAAACGTTATCAAGTTTAAACATAGTTATTATTTCTTCAGTTGTTAGAAATGTGTCATCTTCATCTTTAAGATCTATTTTGTTAGCTAGAAACATTAGAACTGCTTTCTTAGAAAGTCTATGTGAGATATATTCAAACCATTTCTTTGCTTCTGCGAATTTGCTCCGGTCAAAAATGTCAAATACAAAAATAACTCCTTTTGCTAAAGTTGTATAATATTGCCACATTGTTTCACGAAAGTGAAGTTGTCCTCCAACATCAATTGCTTGGAAATCCAAACCTCTGTATCTTAACTGCTCAATATTGATACCGATGGTGGTAAAAGTCTCAGTATATTTTTTTCCTGAGATATTTCTTAATAAAGTGGTTTTTCCTGCATTCTCTAAACCTAGTATCACAAAATTAACTGGTTGTTTTTTTATTCCCATTTATGCACTCTCACTGATATTATTTTCCTTAACTGTAATTGTAGTAGATATTTCAGATGACACTTCGCTTACCACTCTTACTAAATCTTTGATATCTTTGATTTTCAAGTTCAGATTGACTTCCCATCTCTTTCTATATTCTTTTTCCCAATCTATAATGCAATATTAAATAATAACACTATATTGAAAGTGATGTGAAAAAACATGGAAAAATATGGAAACTACTTAGCTTTTAATAAATTCACTTAAAGGTTCTTCCCCTCTTAATAAATAGAAACACCCTATTGTGCAATAATTTCCTTATTTATTGTTTTTAGAATCATTTAATCATTAATAACTAAACCCAACTTGCTATCAGTTTGAAATGATAGGTTACGGAGGGTTTGTGATAAACATGAACTTTTTGTAATGACAATTGTTTTATATTGCAAATCCTTATTAGACTCTGGTATTCTGGTATTGAGGGTTTCAGGAAGAAAAGTGATGACATTAGAATGGCACAAATCCACATGTCCATATTGTGGATTTGGGTGTGGATTAGAAGTAGGTGTAGAAGCAGGCAAAGCGGTAAAAATTCGAGGTTTAAAAGGTCATCCTGCAAATGATGGTGACTTGTGTATACTTCCAAGGAATTATATTCCTGTTTTTTATAGCAAAGATCGTTTAAAACAACCCATGATAAAGAAGGATAATGAACTTATACCTGTTACTTGGGATGTTGCAATTAATTATACTGCAAGGAAACTTAATGAGATAATTAGAAAATATGGTCCGGATTCTATAGCTTTCTATGGTGGAGCTATGAATCTTACTGAAGAGTATTATCTGATGAACAAGCTGATGAAAGCAGCAATTGGTACAAATAACATTGAATGCAGCACACGATTATGTATGGCTAGTTCTGCTATTGGTTTCTTTTCAACAATTGGGGTGGATGCTCCTCCTACTTGTTATGAAGATATTGAGAAAGCTGATTTGTTTTTAATCGCTGGATACAACATGGCTAACTCTACACCTGTTTTATTTCGACGGATTCAAAAAGCTAAACGAAATAATAATGCAAAAATCATTGTAATTGATCCTAGAATAACCAAAACTGCTGAAAAAGCTGATTATCATCTGCAGCTTAAACCAGGAACTGATGTTGCGCTTAATAATTGTTTAGCACATGTTTTATTTGAAGAAAATCTTGTTGACATGGAGTTTGTAAAGTACTATACATCTGGTGTTAAAAGCCTTAGAGAATTCGTGAAGGATTATACTCCTTCGTATGTCTCTGAAATCACAGGATGTTCTGAGGAAGAGATAGTAGAAGTTGCTCAGGTAATAGGTAAATCAAAAAACATGTTAACTTTCTGGTTTCAAGGATATAATCATTCATCTCAAGCTGTA
>JAGLOH010000158.1 GCA_023139025.1 Candidatus Heimdallarchaeota archaeon
CCCAAACCTATTCAGAAACCTTATCCTAAACTCCTTTTTGGAGGATCAGGCAATAGAATGCTTTCACTTGCGGGTAAATATGGAGATATCGTTTTCATACCTCCACATGGAGGACCTGAGAAGGTTCTAGAAGGAAGAAAGAGAGTAATAAAATCTGCTAAAGGTTTGAACAGAGAAGATAAAGTCTCTTTTATGTCAGGAACAATGATGGGACCACAAGTAACAGAGATAAATGAATTTGCTAAACTTGTGGAATTATCCAATGAAGCTGGAGATAAGTATTTCCTCCCATCATTTGGTCGTAGTGATAACAGTATGGAACTTATGACTGAGTTTGCAAAGGAAATTATTCCTTCTTTCAAAACCTAATAGATTATATCTGAAATAGAAACTATCTAAAATTCTTCTTTTCTTTTTTCTTCTCAACATCTGTATAATGCTAGCAGTTAGATTTATTAGTTCAAATCATATATCTTTGAAAACTTCTCTTCATAATAATCAATCAAATATTTAGAAGAAACCTCCTCTTCTGTAACTTCTTTAACTAGATCGAATGGATCATAGATATTCCCTTTTTTTAGCACATTTTCTTTAAGCCAGTCTATAATAATTTTCAAGTTTCCTTTTTCCATTTCTTCTTGCCAATTTGGTGAATCTTTCTTAAATTTAGCAAATAACTGAGCACCAAAGATGTTTCCGAGTGTGTAATTTGGGAAATATCCCATCAATTCTCCTGACCAATGAATGTCTTGAAGTACTCCTTCAGCATCGTTTTTAACCTCATAGCCTATTAGCTCTTTCATTTTCCTATTCCATATTTGAGGTAAATCCTTTGCTTCAATTTTTTCATTTAACAGATCTCTTTCTAGTTCATAGCGTAATATTATATGTAAATTGTAAGTCAGTTCATCAGCTTCAGTTCTTACAGCTGAACGTTGGACATTGTTAACTGCTAGAATAAGGTCATCCAAAGAAATGTCTGCAAAAGTGTCTTCTGTTAATTCCTTGAATCTCTTAAAATATGATTTCCAAAATTCAGGACTCCTTCCAATAAAATTCTCGTAGAATCTTGCAACGCCTTCATGCATACCTTCAGAACAATACATTCCCACGGGTTGATAGATGCTCTCTTTCCTGATATTCTGTTCATAACTCCCATGCCCTCCTTCATGGATTGTGCTCATAATTGCACTAAGGACTTCTTTTTCTAAGTATTTTGTTGTTATCCTAACATCATCATATGTCCCAGTTGTAAAAGGATGAACATATTCATCTAATCTTCCTCTTTCTAGATCGAATTCTATTAATTCTAAGATTTCTTGGTTAACTTTCTTTTGAATGTCTATAGAACATGAACGATTTAGAATGCTCATATCAGGTTTCTTTGTAGAGGATAGACATTTTTCAATTAAAGGAATTGATGTATTCTTTAGTGAATTGAACATCTGATCACATTTTTCTATTGTCATCCCAGGTTCGTTGAAATCGAGGAGAACTTCAAAAGGATCAGCATCAGGATTAAGGAATTGAGCATATTTCTTGTTATATTCAATCATCTTTTCAAGCTCTGGAAGAAAAATAGAGAAATTAGCTTCTTCTTGAGCTTTCTCCCATGCTTCAGTAGATATAACACATTGTTTTTGGAATTTCCCGACAAATTCAGGTGGAACTTTAACTAGTTTGTTATATTCTCTTTGAATAAGGTATACATTACGTTTCTCTATATCTGAAAGTTTATCGTAATCAGGATGTTCTTGAATTTGTTTAATAAGCTCACCTTTTATCGGATTAATCTTCTTTTTATGACCTAATTCTGCTATAAATGCGATCTGTTCTGATCTCTGGTTTAGCCCACCAGAAGGCATGGTAACATCTTTATCCCAGTATAATAACATAGCAATTTCTTCAACTAAAAAAGATTCTTTATATAACTTGAGCAATTCCCCATATTTCTTTTGCATAGAATAATTTAAAGTTCAATAACTCATAAATATTCTGCTGTATAGTCTTACTATAAATTTTGGAAAAGACTTTTCAAATGCCTTTTCTGAATTCAAAGATTCCTATACAAATTTAGAACACTAATATTGTAAGCTGGTTTTCTAACTGCGTCTTCAGGCCAATATCCTTCATCGAGTAGAGCCCTTTTCACCAAGTCCTCTTCAGTCACTCCTTCAGTTTTGAATTTGGTTAATTCTTCCATTAGTTTTTCAAAGAAAATTCTTACTTTAGGAATATAGTTCTTTGTGAGAACTCCTCCATGTCCAGGTAAAATAAATTGAAAATCTTCAGCTTCCCATTCTTTGAGAGCTCCTATCCATTTGCTCATGTCAGTATCTGGTTCACCAAAATAGGGATAAACATCAGCTTGAATCAAATCACCAACCATTAGGATTTTATCTGGAGCATAGTAGATGGTTGATGAACAGCTGGAATGTCCTCCAATTATTTGAAAAACCAGCTCTTGATCTTTTCCAAAAGTCTTTCTCTCCTTAACCCATATGTTAGGCATTGAAAGCTTCGATGTAGCTACTGCAACTTTAATTGATGGAAAGACTCTACTCAAATTGTCAAGAATTTCCTCTGTGAATTCAAGATTGACAAACCTTTCAAATCTTGGTTTTCCAGTTTCTGCAGCAAATATTTTGCAATCAGAAAAAGCGCCCATCCCTAAGAAATGATCAATATGACCATGAGTTAAAATGAGCATGCTTGCTTTTCGTTCGTACTTCTTTTCCATCTCCCCCCTAAAATCTCTAGCTATTATAGTATTCAAACCAGAATCTATGAAAACGAGTTCATTATCTAAAGCAATACAGATTAAATTAGATCCTTGATTAAGCCTAAGTAAAGTTACATTTTCAGTAACTTGGTCATATCTCATGAAGCATGAATTGATAAGACTATTATTAATCTTGCTAGTTTCCTATTGCATTTTTGAAAATTCAAGAGAAAATTTCACTCCTAAATCGGTATAAGGATGACAAAACCATCATTAATCTTAATAACAAGAAAGATAAAATACTAACGTAATTTACTTCAGCAAGGAACAAATTTCATAAACAAACTATAGATCGGAGTACTAAAATGAGCTTTATGTCTTCTTTTTCCAAATGGCTAATGAAAAAGCTAAGAGCGGAAAAGAAGGCTAAAATTCTTATTTTGGGACTTGATGCAGCAGGAAAAACTACATTGACTAAATTTGTTAACACTGGAGTATTCCTAGAAGGACTTACTCCAACAATTGGTCAGAATATAGATACAATAAGTTTTGAAGGGTGGGATATTACAACGATTGATGTTGCAGGGCAAGAGCAGTTTCGCTTTCTATGGGAAATCCATTACCCAGGATGCAGTGCAGCGATTTTTGTTATTGACGCAGCTGATATTGAACGTTTACCTGAGGCACGTGATATTCTTCGAATTCATCTTTTTAACAATCCTGTACTTGAAAAAGTCCCTGCGTTGATTTTAGCTAATAAGCAAGATCTTCCTAGTGCAATTCAAGCTCCAATGATGATTCAGCTTTTGAATTTACACTTGGATATGAAAGAACGTACGTTTGCTGTTTTTGATTGTAGTGCTTTAACAGGTAAAGGGGTAGTTGAAGCATTTGCTTGGTTGGTAAATCAGCTTGAAATGAGTGAAATGTAACCTGCAGGGCTGATTTAACTATACTTAGTCCCATTCTCCTAGGAATGCAATGGCTGTTTTCAAACTGGAACATTTAGGACATTCAATACTTTCTGTGTCTTTATCAGGTCTAATAGTTCCATTTTTTGGAACCTGCAAGGTTTTTTCATTTTCTTGACCACAATCTCTACAGTTTTTAAGAAAAGTAATTTTTTCACATACTTCACAATAGTAGTTTTGGAGTTGTTTTTTAGAATTCTTTCCAACTTCATGGAATAATGTTAGTTTTAGTTCACAACCACGACAATAGAAGCCGTATCGCTTTCCCAATAGTCATACACCTATGATTGACTAAGGAATCGAAATATAATAAAAGGTATGTAGGGGATTTTAATGCAACAGTTATGAAACTATTTTTTCATTAGATATCAACCTGAATAAATTTGTAGAAGAATGATGTTATTATCTTAGTATTTTCCTATTAAACATTCTATTCCAAGTTATTTCAAATCAATTTTATTTTAGCCTCCTCCTACTGCAGGGAATAAAGAAATTATACTACCCTCTTCTTTAATTATATCATCCACTGATGCTCTGAGTCCATTAACTAAAATTATTTTTACTTCTTCTTGACTAAAATTCAATCTTGCAATTAACTGAGCAAGAGTTGTTCCTTTATCAATTTCCATCTCTAATGGATTTAAATCACTAATATCAGGATATTTTTTCCTCAGAGATGCAAACACTTTAACAAATATTTTCATGTATTTCCCAGCTATAAAATAATAAAAAAAGAAGAATAAAGATTTATCTACTTTAACCCTAGTTCTATTATTTTTTCTTCAGAAGGGATTCCATTAACCCATCCTCTGAGTTCGTAATATTCTTCTTTCATTGTTTCTAAATCTACGGTTTGACCTTTTGAAGGACCTTCAGGCATTTTTTCTTCTAGCAATCTCTTCGGTAATGTATCATCTTTTCCTGTTATTCCAAATTTGTTGATGATCATCCTCTCAAGATTAGTTATTCTTTCTCCTATTGTTAGAAGCTCATCTGAATTAACATCCCATCCTGTTATTGGACCGATCATCTCTGCATATTCATCTAATCCTAGAGCAAATGTAAGAAATAAGCAGTTTACAGAAGAATTAACGATGCTGGTGAAATCTTGGAATATTTTTACCAATTCAGCTTTACCTTCAGTTGTAAATCTGTCTACATCTCCTAGTATTTCTGCTGCAATAGTGTAGCCTGTAACGTGACATCCTCCTCTGTTTCCAGTAGCATAATTGAGTCCTATTCCTTTAGCACCACGTGGATCATAGGCTGGCATTTCTAATCCTTTAACAGACATTGATAGATCTGGAGAACCATAGTGTTGGCACATTTTTCTGGATCCTTCTCCTATCCAAAAACCAAGTCCTTGTCGAAAAGCTGTCATCCATGTTAATTCAACGACAGCATCAGCATTACCAAATTGCAGGTCAATACCTTGAAGATCTTCCTCTGGTATCATACCTTTTTCATTCAATTCCATAGCTGCTGCAATAGAAGAGCCAACGCTTATAGGATCAATACCAAATATATCACAATAGTGATTTGCTTTAATAACAGCTGCCATGTTATTAATTGTTGTAGAGCCACCTAAAGCCCAAATAGATTCATATTCAGGACCTTCTGTATATGTTATCTTATAATTTCCTTTGTCAACCTTGGTTTTTCTTCCACATGCAACAACACATCCCCAACAGGGGTGTTTATCTATTAGGTACTCTTCCGTTAAGGTTTCTCCTGAGATTTTCTCTGCTTCTGGATTAACACCTGTCTGCCAATTTTTGGTTGGAAGCATACCATTTTGATTGATAATGTTGACTAAGACAGCTGTACCATAAGTAGGTAATCCTTCACCAGTA
>JAGLOH010000159.1 GCA_023139025.1 Candidatus Heimdallarchaeota archaeon
AGATGGTCTATTGCAGGAGAACCTATTTCATATTTCTCTTTAGGGTATATGATTCTAACAGCTCTGTGTGTTCTAACAGTAATTCAAAGATTCATCTATGTATCAATTCAGCTCAAAAAAGCAGAACCTTCACAAGGTGTTCAAGTACAAAATAGAAAATAATCTACTTCTTCTCTTTATTATTTCATGTTTTAAACATTCAAATATGCCTAGAACACAGATTTGATCCGAAGGATAAATGTTTTATAGTTAAGAACCTTTGGGACACCAGAAATGGTGATTTTGTGGCTAATAATAGAGGTAGAAAGAACAAGAAGCAAAATATTAACGACTTGAAAGCTGATAAACAAAAAGAACCAATAAAAGATTTTTCACAAACAAAAGATATAGTTAAAGCTCTATCTGGAGAAATAGGGCCTTTAGTAGATCAACTTCTTGGAGCAGTCTATAATGTCGAGGTTGCGGAAAATTTTGCTGACTCCTTAATTAAAATTTACAAAAAACTAAGGGATGAAGGAATTACTAAAACAACAGCAGAAAAAATACTCTGTGAATACTCATCCAATGTAGACCGGTTTGCCTCTATGTTGAAGAAGAAAGAATGATCACCAAAAAAACAGTTCCTATTAACCAAGTTTAAACAAGGGATAAATTTCCAAAAAAATAACAACTGAGGTACAAAAATGGGCATATTTTCAACATTTAATCTAGTAACTACTTTGTATTATGGTATTGCGCTTAGAATAAAACTCAGTTGGTACTCCAGAAAGAAACGTAAGAAGAAAAAGATGATTAAAAATTTCTTAGTTAACAAGCTAGAAAAGGAAAAATATACTGGAAAAAATATTGAAAAAATAGCAGAAAACTATCTTAAAATCGGCGAAATCTTTTTTGATCAAAAAAATATGCGTACTGCATTTAGATTCAATCGATTATTGATTCCTAAAAAAACTAAGAATAAAAGCAAGAACTGAGAACCTTTTTGTCTGAAAAGTAGTTTATCCATTTCAAAATCTTTATTTTGGTGAAAGGAGACTCTAAATTGGGTTATTCTATGTCCAAACCAAAGAAGTATAAAGGTAAAACTATCTATGATTATGTTCCTGACTATTATCCAACTACAAATGTAGACAATCCTGTTTTTACAAAACTACCTCCTGGAAGAAAGGATTCAAGGATGAAAGATGTTGAAAGAGAACTTGTACAATATTGGGAGATCATCCATCCAATGGTGAAAGAATATCTAATCACAATTATTAGATATATGAATGAGTTTGGAGAAGGATCTGAGGATCTTGAAAATCTAAGAAGATCATTAGATTTGGAATTAACAAACTCATCAGAGTTGTCTGAAGAAAACAGACAAATGAAAGCTCAGATTTCTGACTTAGTAGTTGAGAAGAAAGCTTTGAATGAGAAGATAGATGATCTTTTAGGTGCAAAACCACAAGCATCAGCAGAAGAAATTAATGCTATGAAACTTCTTGTTTCATCAAAAACAGATTTATCAGCAGCTGATATTGATGAGAAAATGAGAAAAGCAGTTCAAGAGGTCAGAGAAAGTGTAGAGATGAAAAAAGCAAATGAGGATCGAGCTAAGATGAAAAAGGAGCTTGAGGAAGCAAAAGCGCACTTTGAGAAAACTCAAACTGAAGTTGGTACAACATTTCAGAAGAAACTATTAGAAGCTCAGAGTAGAATAGATGAACTAGATGAAGAATTAGCTCAGTATAAAGAGTAATGAGGATGAACAATTTGCGCAAATGGAATTTTAAAATAGTTTTAGCAGGACCAGGAGCAGTTGGTAAAACCTCTATTCGAGAAAGATATATGGGAAAGGGGTTTGAGACCAGTTATCTCAAAACTATTGGTGCTGATTTCGCTAGTAAAAAAATACAAAAAGACGAAGACTTGATTACATTTCAAATCTGGGATTTAGCGGGTCAAGACAACTATCAAGTTGTTCGAAGTACCTTCTATAAGGGGGCCATTGCAGGAATTCTCGTTTTTGATTGTCAAGATCCCTCTACAATGACCAATCTAAAAGAATGGTTGGATGAGGCTATCAAAGGATCAAATAATGGTATTCTTGTGTATATTGTCATTGCTAATAAAGTCGATTTAGAAGAAGAGAGACGAGTTTCTCGTGATATGGCTTTAGAGTTTTGTAATCGTATGAAAACTGAAACAGGCATTCGGTTTTATTATAGTGAAACCAGTGCTTTAACAGGACAAAACATACAAGAAACTTTCGAATTTCTTGCAGACAAATTACTTGAAGTTAACAACATAAAAGATGCAACGCCTTTTGCAAAAACTAATGGTATCATTGATCTTGATGATTATGATGAAACCCCAAAAGAGGTTTCAGCTGTTTCTGTTTCTTCAGATTCAGTTTCACGAGATGAATTCACTAAACTCCATGACAGAATACATGCAATCGAAGAGAGACTAAATACTATTCAATCAATAATTAAGAAAATAGTTGAAAAAATTCAAGAAGAGGAATAGAGTTTTATGCTCTATACAACAATCTTTTTTCCACAGTCAGTACAAAATTCTGCTCCGTCTATCATTAGTGCAGAACAAGCTGGACATCTTTCTTCTCTTTCACCACTAAAATGTCTTGATTCAGTTTCTCTATTATTTTTCTTTTCACTTTCTGATTGAGAGGAAGAATATTTGCTCTTTATCCAACTTAGACTTGGAGGTTCCACATATTCTTTGATCAATCCTTCATAGTAGTAAATACCATTTATATCCACAAAACTACCAATAACTACACTAACTGAAAAGAAGAGGAAGACTAAGCTACATATAGCATAGTCTGAACCTGAAACTGCTGATTCAACAGCTGGTGAAAAAATGCTAAGAAAAATCTTAGAGAATGAATTTAATCCTGCAATAAATATTGAAGCTGGTACCAAGAAGGATATCAACCCGCTTTGAATAATACGTTTAAGGCTATATTTTGGAAATTGGAAAGCATCCAAAAAACTCTGAGAAACGCTAGATTCTCGAAGTGATGATAGTATTTTAGCTATTCTGAATATGGGTGATATAATAGAGAGAACAATTGCTGTTAATAAGAAGGGCAAGTAGATAGCAATATTCTGATTTGATCCCTGGGAGATGCTTTGAAATATCTCAACAAATGTTATTGATATGGCACCAATAATAACTATTTGAATTAGATAAATTAGACCATAGGTAAATATGTTTGAATTCTTAGTTTCTGAACTATCATCTTTCCAATTCCCTATAGTTCTTGCAATTCTACTATTAAACACATAAATCAGAAATGTAATTGCAAAAAATGAAAGTATCGTAAACAACAATGATGACCATGAAGCTGGAAGAATACCAAGCGCCAATAACAGTGATAAATTAATAAAAATAATCAACGCTAATGAGGTTAAAACACCTAAAGTCCCAATAAGAAACATCTCTCCAAGGGAGAGGTTTTTGAAAAACCTTAGTTGTAATTTAGGATGTTTGAAGTTATCGCTATAGCTTATATGTCCCTTCATACTCAATGGAACAAGTGAATCAGAAGCACTCCATGCAAATTGAGTCGAATCTAACACAAAATCTCCGCTCTCGGTTTTAGTTTCTATTGGTTCATCTCTAAAATAAGGTCGAGATGTGGGGTTGTTTGATGGAAAATCGTACGATGATTCAGTAGTTGGTGCAACTTTTGCTATTTGTGTTTCCAACTCTGTTCCGCAAATAGGACAAAATACTACTTTTATCGGGAATGTAGAGTAACATATAGGACATCTCTTATCAGAAATAATACTCACCTTATATTTACATCTAGTATTTTATTTATATAACTCGGCAATACGTAGATATTTTTAGAGTAAATCTTCATCATAAAAAACTCCTTAAAACAATGGTTAAGAGCATTCACTCTTATTAAGCAATTTCGACTAGTTTAAATATTTCGAAGGTTGATAATAAAATGGTTATAAGACATGAGTGAATCCCCAAAAGAAAAACCTCAAACTCTTTCTGGTTATGTTTCTTTAGTAAAAAAAATTGAGAATATAATCAACCAAATTACAGAAAACGAAGAATCAACTACAGCAGAGGAGGAGGATTCACTTGAGCTGCAAGATTCAGATATCGTAGCTGAAAAAGAATCAGAAGAAGAAGCAGTAACAAAGGTTGAAAAACAAACCTTACAATTAGAAGAAAGTATTACAAAAGTTGCAGATGAAGAAAAAAAAGAAGTTCAAGCTGGGAGACTTCCAGATTTAGTGAAAATCGAGAAAGAATTGGTAGAGTTATATCCTGGAGCAGAAGTTCAAGTTACAGACTTTTACTATGCAAAAGATGAATTGCCTGATGATGAAATCAAAAAAAGGATTATGAGTAAAATCCCTTCAATAGAAGCAATAGATATCAAAAACAAAGAAAATTATGGTTTCCCATTTGTACTCTGTAAACTAGAAGGGCATTATGAAGCAATAATTCCTATTAATCTAGAGAATATCAGTTTACCAACAATTCAACATGGTGTGAACAGACAATTTAAACTTCTTTTTGCTGGGACTGAAGAGGTTCTGGAGTTAACTCCAAGTGAAAACGAGATATGGAATCAATCTTTTAATCGGTTCCAGATTAAGCTAACTCAACTTCTGAATACAAAAGTAAAAAGCAATCTGAGCAAGAAACCATACAAAATGAAACTCATCAATTTAGACTCTATTCTGATTAAAGACTTTATCAATGAATATCATAAGAAACTAAAAAATCTGCAGAATTATCAAGATGATATTCTGTTGCACTTAAAAGAGTTAATTAGAATAGTAGAAAAGCGAGAGGGTATTTGGAAAAACATAGATGATTTCAGTAAAACTAAGAAAATACTTAAGCTGCAAATGATAGATTTTGAAAAGAAGAAAAAGAATCTGAGTAAAGAAACACAGATAGAATTTTTTAAACTTAAAAAAACACAACGAAAGTTGGATGCTAGAACAAAGAAATTCAAGCTAGATGAAAAAAGAAATAAGACAATAACAAGGGAAGAGAAAGAAGCATTAATCAAAGATGTTAGAAAGTTCCAGAAGAAGAAAGCAGAAATACAAAAGGAAATAGATCATGCAAAGAAAATAGATGAAACGTTGAAGGAATGGATAGAAATTCTAACTAGCTTGGGACTGGAACAAGCAAATGCAAAGTTTTTGGAAGCTTTCTCAGAAGATTTTTCAAAAAACATCTTAGAGCTGCTAGAACATGAAAATCTAGAAGAGTTTCTTGAAAAAGCAACTATTGAAAGTGCAGATTTCTCAAACATTACTCTACATGTCCTATATATTCCAACACTAATCTATTCCTTTAAAGCAAAGCAAGGCAGCCAAAAAATAGATGGAAAAATACTCTATCTTGCTCCAGCACAAGAAACTATTCTTCTCAAACCTCCAGTAGCTTAAAGCAAGATTGTTTTTTTTAAACAAAATAATATGTCTTTGAACAAGTTTATTAGTGCTTAATTGTCTAAAAGAGACAGATGACTGAAGAAATTGTT
>JAGLOH010000016.1 GCA_023139025.1 Candidatus Heimdallarchaeota archaeon
CGAATTGTTATTTTGAAATAATCAAACAACCCTGATGTTGCATTGTAAGCTACTGTGGCATTAAGCTTGAAGTTTGTTATGTTTGTAGGAATAATTCCAAATCCACTAGTATCAAATCCTGCCATCAAGTTAGTGAGAGTTGTTTCATTCAGTGTTGTTGCATACAAATCGAACTTACCAAGCAAATAGTCTTCATTATAAATAGAATATACATCCATGTAGGTAATATTTCCAAAATCTGTTATGTTAGCCATGAGTTCTCCAAGCATCAAATTGGGATCGGTTTCATTTATAAACTGACCAAAAGCAGCCAAATAATCAGGTATTACATCAATTGACAATGGTAAAGCAATTGGTAAACCCTGTGGCATTGTAAAGAATACTCCTTCTGATACTTCAACTGGCACAAAAACGGTTGAATTTAGAGTTACTGTACCTTCAAAGTCAGTCGCATTATAACTATATCCTGTATCGTTGACATCTGTAAATACAATTTTCATGGTTGTATTTTGCTTCAACGCTAGAGTATAATCTGAACCCCAGATGCTTAGTTGTTTCAACTCAAATACATAAGTCTTATCAGTCTCAAACCCCCAGGTTGCGTTGGCTTTCACAGGAGAAATGAGAGCCATTGAGAAGATAAGTAAAAGAACCCCGCTTGAGAATATTAAATTTCTTTTCATTTTATCACCGGTTAAGCATTCCGCTTAACTACGTAAAATACGATATTTTCATTTATATACTATTCCTTAATACTAATTCTCTTACTACTTCGAGAAAAACCGAACTAGGCCTTTTTTGTGATTCTCTTTATCAAAAAGTGAGTAATTTTCAGTCTTCGTATGGAGATTTATGTAAAGATTTTTGAGCTAATGATAAGATCTGGCTTACAATCTCTTCGTTTACTGATAATAGTTTCTTTAAATCTTCAACTTCTGCTTTAGCAATTTCTTCAATAGTTCCATACTCCAACATTAGTTTTTGCACCTTAGTTTTACCTATACCTTTTATTTTTTCAAAAATGGAATCTTGAATACTTCTTAATCTCAGGATTTTATGGTAGTTAATAGCAAATCTATGAGCTTCATCTCTGACATTCTGAACCAGTTTCAAAACTGGTGAATTTTGTTCAAATTCAATAGATCCGTCTGACCACTCAACAAAAATTTCTTCATTTTTCTTGGCAATACTAATAATAGGAACTGATATTTTCAGTTTCTTTAGCACTTTTATTGCAATATTTAACTGTCCTTTTCCACCATCAATTATTAGAAGATCAGGTTTAGGGTCTGATTTCAATGTTTCAGAACTATATCTTCGACCAATTACTTCCTCCATCATTGCATAATCATTTGGTTCTGTATACGTTTTTCTAATTCTAAAACGTCTATACAATTTCTTCTGAGGAACACCATTTTCAAAAACCACACAAGACCCTACAGAATGCTCTCCTTTAAGTGTAGAAATATCAAAGCCATGTATTATAATTGGTATCTTTGTTAATTGAAAATCATTTTTCATTTCGTCCAATATCTTCTCAAAATCCTTTTGATATTGGATATCTCTTTTGAATTTTTGTAACTCATTTCGAGCGTTTTTTTCTGCAATTTCAATTAGTTGTTTCGCAACAGTTGTTTTGAATGTTCTAATGTTGAAATCCTTTGTTTCGAGAAAACGTTCTGTAAATTCTGAACCCACTAAAATACTGTATTTGGGTTTTTCTTCACCATAGATGAAGGTAATAACTTCTCCAGTGGTTCCAAGAGGATGGTCTTCCTCTCTTGAATAAAGGTAATTAGTGATATTGTGTATACGGTGATTTCGCATCTCCAACTTGCTTAATGCTAAGTCTTCTTCATATTCATTAAACGCCAATACATCAATATTCTTTTGCTTAGAGTGCAAATCATCTTGAATATTCAAAATTGTTAGAACAGCTTGAGTTAAATCACGTAGATTAGCTGCTTTCTCAAAATTAGATTCCTGAGAGGCTAACCACATTTCTTCCCCAATACTATCTAGTAAATCAGCTACATTTCCTTTCAGAAAGGATATAACATTTTTCACGATTTTCCCATAATCCTCAGGAGAGATATTGTTCTTACATGGTGATAAGCATCTTCCTAACCTTTCTCTCATACATCTTGCAGATGAACCTTTTTTAGCTAAACGTTCCATTGTTTTTCCACAATTGCATATAGGAAATAATCTTACAACTAGTTTAGCAGTTTGTTTTACCATTGTATCCTTGGGAAAAGGGCCAAAGTAAACACTCTTGCTGACTCTTTGATCTGTTTCTCTTGCAAACAAAAGCTGAGGATATTCCTCTTCCATAGTTATCCTGATTAGCAAATGCGATTTATCGTCTTTCAGCATACTGTTCAGTTTCGGGGACAGTTGTTTAATCAATTTTTTCTCCAAAATCAGAGCTTCAGATTCATTTCTAGTTATAATCCAATCAACACGATGCGCTAGTTCTTGTAATTTATCTTCTTTAAGATCAGTAGTTGTTTGAAAATGTTGCTTTACTCGATTCCTGAGATTCTTAGCTTTACCGACATAAATTACCTTCTCTTCTTTATCTTTTATCAGATAAACCCCCGGTTCAGTAGGGATTTCTTCAAGATCGGAAAAAAGACTCATCTAGTTTCCACCATTTTCTCAAGTTCTTTAATTTTATCGCGGTAAAGCGCAGCTTTTTCAAAATCTAAAGCTCCAGCTGCTTCGGCCATTTTTTCCTTTAAGTCATCAATTACATAAAGAATATCTTGACTAGTCAAATCATCAGGAACTTCTATTCTCTCTTCCTCTTTAGGTTCAATTTGCATCAATGTCTCTACGATAGATCTTATTTCTTTACGAATTGTTGTAGGTTTGATACCATGTTTTTCATTATATTCTTGTTGAATTCTTCTTCTTCTATTATTCTCGGTTATAGCTTCTTTCATAGAATCTGTAAGATTATCAGCATACAAAATAACGCTACCATGAACGTTTCTGCTAGCTCGACCCATAAGTTGAATTAGCGAACCTTTAGAACGTAAAAATCCTTCTTTGTCTGCATCAAGTATTGCAACAAGAGCTACTTCAGGAAGATCCAATCCTTCTCTTAGAAGGTTTATTCCAACTACCACATCATATTTACCTAATCTAAGTTCTCTTAATATCTCAATACGGTCTAAAGTGTCTACCTCATGGTGTAAATAAACTGACTTAATATTCATTTCCAGAAGATAGTCAGATAGCATCTCTGCACTCTTTTTAGTGATAGTTGTTACCAAAACTCTTTCTCCCTTACTTACTCTTTGGTTTATCTCACTAACAAGACCAGTTATTTGTCCATCAGTTCCTCTTACGTCTATTTTTGGATCCACAAGACCAGTTGGACGAATGATTTGTTCCACAATTTGCTCAGATACATCATATTCATAATTTCGAGGAGTGGCACTTGTGAAAACAACGTTGTGCATATATTTTTCCGTTTCTTCGAATCTGAAAGGACGATTATCAAATGCAGAAGGAAGTCTGAAACCATGCTCAATTAGATTCTTCTTTCTTGAGTAATCTCCACCATACATTCCACGAAGTTGAGGGATAGTTAAATGTGATTCATCAATGATAAACAAGAAATCTTCGGGGAAGTGGTCAAGCAAAGCAAAGGGTTTTTCACCAGGTTTTCTTCTATCAAAATGACGAGAGTAGTTTTCTATTCCAGAGCAGCCACCTGTTTCTCTTAGTAATTCCAAATCATATAGTGTCTTTTGCCTTAATCGATGTCTTTCCACAACCTTGCCATCCTTTTCAAATTCAGCTAATCGCATATCTAGTTCTATCTTTATGTCTTCAAGAGCTGATTCAAAGAAAGCATCATTTGCAAGATATTGGGTTCCTGGATAAATTGACATTGCTTCATATTCTTTCATCATTTCTCCTGTAACTGAATGTCGAGAAGTTAAACGTTCTATCTCGTCTCCAAAGAACTCAATACGATAAACGTAATCACCATATAATGGAAAAATATCAATGGAATCACCCCTAACTCTGAAGGTTTTACGATCTAGATTCACGTCATTCCTTTCGTATTGATTTTTGACTAACTCTAACATCAAATCCTGCCTATCTAAAGAATCACCTACTTTCAAAGCTATTCTTCTAGAACGATAAACATCAGGAGGACCAGTACCATAAATACAAGAGACAGATGCACAAACAATTACATCATCACGAGTAGCTAAAGCTTCGAGAGCAGTGTGACGCAAACGCTCAATTTCGCGATTTATATCAACGTCCTTCTCAATGTAAAGATCTTTAGAAGGAAGATAAGCTTCTGGTTGATAGTAATCATAAAAACTGACATAATAGCAAACTGCTGCTGAGGGGAATAAGGTTTTGAATTCACCAAAAAGTTGTGCAACAAGTGTTTTGTTAGGACCGATTATCAATGTAGGTTTCTTGATTTTATCAATAACAGATGCCATGGTAAAAGTTTTTCCAGAGCCAGTAACACCTAGAAGTGTTTGATGTTGATATCCTTTATTTATTCCTTCAACTAGTTTAGCTATAGCTTTCGGTTGATCTCCCTTTGGAGTTAAAGGCGTTTCTATATCTAATGGCATTCTTGTTTCTCCTATCTTTTAATTGTTAAAAAGTATGTTTATCAGTTAGAAAGATTTCATTTTAAAAACTAGGAAAAGAGATACTAACTTTTAGTTTCTGAATTTTTATCTCGATCAAGTTATGTAAGTCTTGTTCTAACAAGCAGTACATATGTAACAGCCGTGTAATACATCATATAAAGAAGTGAAATCTTGAATCTTATTATATGGAATTCAGAAATTATTTTGATATTCCACGTGAAGAAATCGATGAAAAAGGTATTATGAGTTACCTTGAGAGACTTTACAGGAAAATCGGAGCTCCAAAGGGAAGGATAAGTGCTTGGTACTCTTTACCTCACGAGGATAAAGGAATAAAAAGAATTTGTGTTTTTTATTCTGCTGATGAAACTCAAGAGAAGCAAGCAGTTAGATAATATCTGTTTTATCTTACAATAAGCAAAGAAGGCTAATAGCAATTTTGTCAGTCTTAAATACTGAAATATTTATTTTAAAGCAAGTATGGTTTCAACTATTAGTACAAAAAAACTCGTTTTAGATGAGTTAAAATTTATACTACCTCATCAAAAAAGAGCCCTTCTTCTGTTAAAATCGGATATCATTAGGGAAAGAATGAAGGGATACGCATTGCTAACTACATGTTTTCGGATGAGTTCTCCTGATATTCAAAATTATATTCGCAATAAATGGAAAGAGGAAAAAGACTTGAAAGACATAAAAAAAGCATTTATCGCGTATTGCGAACAAACATTTCTAGGATAAATACATTAGTTGTTTTCTTCCTGCAGGGGAAAGTAAACAGGGAATATAAGACGAGCAAAATTTTGGTACATTTCAACACTATAATCCTTCTGTTCGATTAATCCTTCCAGTTTTACGATTTCAGATTCAGTATAGCCTTTCATATCTGGAAATACACTTTGGTTACCGTAATCCATAATTTTGCAAATTATTTCACCGACTTGCTCTAATTCTAGATATGATTCAATCAGGATATGAATATGAGGAGTTAGTTTATCTGATTGCTCTTCCTCTTTAACTGAATCAGCTATTCGTACTACAGAAAGGATTGCAGCTCTTCTTGTAATGTAGTCCTTTGCATAAACTACATTTTTCAACGGATAAAGAACGTCAATATCTTGTAAGTAACCTATTGCCCTAATCGCTGCATACTGAAGATCATAATCGCTTTCTTCTAGTATTTTTACTAAATAAGGTTTGGACGCATAATCCTTTAAATGACCTAAAACTTCCAAGGTAGGTAGCTTAATAGCCAATGAACTTCGTTCTATAAGATCATGAAGATAGCTAAGGATTTTCTCTTTAAGCTCTGGAAATTTTGAAGCATATTCAACTATGGTTGAAGCTGCAGCATTTCTTACATTCCAGTCAGAATCTTCTATTAGTGGATAAATTTTGTTGATGCTCTTTGCTTTACCATTCTTCTGTAAGAATAAAGCAAAATTAGCTCGATCTAGGGGATCGTCGCTTTTTTGTTTTCTACCTATGAATAATCCTCTAAAGAAATTTACTAAACTCATAATTCAAACAACCCCTCTTTAATGAGATAACTTATAGCACCTCTTTGTGGTTGAGTTAGTTTTCTAAGAAATGTATAATCTATCTTTCTAACTTCAAACCTTTCTTCCTTTTCCTCGTCTAAATCAAACTTGTAAGCGTCCTTCCTTTTTGTAACTTGAACAGCTCTTGTAACCACAGGAAGGTTATATGGCGACAAAGATTTGTACTTTGCTTTATGAACTGCAAATAAGGTTGCAACATGAATCCCACCTATTTTCTTGAAAACGATAATATCTGCAAAAGCTGGTAGAATTGTTTTGAAATCGTCTCTATACAATGCCATATGATTATGTAAAATGACTAACTGATCAATTCCTACACCGTACTCGTTAGCTTCAAACACATATACCTTCTTATCATCCACTTTTACATATCCTTTTGAGGAAATTCTAGGATTATCATCAAGTAGTTGCCCAAATGTGGAATATTTTCTTCTAAACACCTTACTTACGTATTCTTCAATTTGTCTCCAGCCATATGCATAAACAGACCATATATCTGTCCATCTACTTCTAGAAGAGTGCCAATGTTCAACTACAAACTCAGAATGAGCGTTTTTGTTAACAGCTTGTAAATCTTTAATATCATTCCATGAAAACTCTTCAAGGAATTCCAAATCAGATTTAAATGAGAAAAGCTTCTGAAATACTGTTTTCTCATCAGAGTACTTCGCAACAAGTTTATTCATCGCAGCAAGACTAAATTCACCTATAGGGGGTGCAAGGAAAGCTTTCAATTCTTTAGGATACATAATTGTTTTATCGTCGTGTCTTTTTGGAAGCTTATACTCTTCCTTCTCTAGTAAATAATTAATTGCTTTTTTCTGAATGTAATGTGCAAAGCCCTCACCTATAAGTTCATGGAGATTCTTCTTTCTTACAACCTTAGCCCTTTCATTTATCAGATTAATTGCTTCTATTGAAAAATTATTGAAAAGAGTATATTTCCTAGCATCTTCTGGAGGAGTATAGAAATCTTCCACTCCTGCTTCTGTAAATAATCGAATTACGCCTATCAAATCTTGGAAGTATTGCCAAGCCCAAACATGTTTATTTTGTGAAGTTTGGTTCAATTGAAATACATTGTTTGTCATTAGTTCTTTTAGAACTAAATCTAATTGGTATAATTGTGCTAAAATTCTTGGCGAATTAGACTCAGTTTTTTCATTCAGATAAGCATGAGCAAACGCATGTATCAACATAACTCTTAGAGTTAATTCTTGTTCTTTAGTAAGTTCTTCTGGAGGAACAGAAAGATAAACAAGAGTTGGTAAAGAGTTATAGACAGTCTCCTTTCCAGTTGGAAGGAAATCGCTAATCCTAGCTGACCGAAGGTTTGTAATTTGTTCAGAAGTGAGTATAGCTTGTGGAGTTCCTGTTACCTCTACAACTCTATTAACAGAAATATGCATCTCAGGATTAATGAAAATTAATATCCTATAATTCTCAGGTGTTTCCCCAACTAGAGTTTTAAAGTCCTCTCTAGCATTGTTGTAAACTTCGATTACGTCACTAAGTTCCTCTTTAAGCATGAAGTATACTCTCCCGTAGTATTTGCTCACCCAAATTCTTTATTTGAGCAGGATCTACTAAGATGGGCTTGGTAATCCCTTTGAGCATTCTTTTTGTATGGATATAGATCTCTTTGTTCCTTAGAGCTTCAGTTCCCATTAGAAAGTAAGAAATATTCCAATTCCTAGAACGATCAGCCTTTAAAGAGCTGAATATCGCGTTCAATTGTTGCAAACATTCTCTTGTGTCTGCATTTGTTTTTGTTTCAATTTCATTGAAGTATTTCTTAAGTTCTTGACTTTTTTTGAAATTAAATGGATAGACAGGAACATTAGGCATACCATCTGTTACTATAGTTAATTGAACATCAATATTTTTGTCTATATGCTGTTTCTTTGCATGTTCAATAGCTTTCAGGATGCTCTGAACCATGTGTGTCTTTCCTCTCGCTTCAGCAGTGAGAAGAAGTTGTTCCATTTTCTTATCATCATCAACCACAAAGGGGTTTTTAATTATAGGAACAACTGCTAGCTTAAACATATCAAATCGCTTTCTTTTTCTTCTATTAATCATTTTGAAATAATAATAAAGACTAAGACTTGTTAAGAGAGCTCCATCCAATCTAGACATTTTTCCTTCAAACACAGTTTTTTTCATGGATTGACTCATATCAACTATCAGATAAACTAAGGAACGACGATCCTTCTTTATCCTCATAATATCTTCTTGTTTGACTTCTGTTGGAGGGATAGTTTGAGAACTAAGAACAGCTCTCTTGTAGGTCTCTTTCAAACGAATTGTACCATGTAACCTTTTTTGAACTTCATCAATAGGTGCTACAGAAATCTGCTTCATCAGATATCTACCTAAAATCTTTCCAAGAAGATCCATAACACTTTCCCGAGAAATTCTTTTCTTCCTACCAAATGCGTCAATTATTTCTATATCCACAATTTCAGTTAATTGGCTTAATTTCTCTGCTAATTGTTGAAGATCTACAGTTCCTTCTTGTTTAAGTTCTTTTAAAAGATCTTGAATATATTTGAGAATATCCTCAACAGTCTGTAACTCGTTTCTGTTAACTCTCTCCAGGACATCGGGTAAAATTCGTTCTCCAATGAACCGAAGGAGTTTCATTTCATTAACTAAACGTTCTTCTTCTTCAGCTATTAGAAAAGTGTTCATGATTTTCTGAACAATATTGTCTACGGCAACAGCATTTTTTGCTGCAATAGATAAGACTGCACCTTCACGAGAACTTCTTCCAAGATGTGGATTCCTCCATAAGCGTAGTACTTGTGCTGCATCCTCGAATTCTAATACAAATTCTTGATTAGAATAATGCTGCAAGGGATCAGCAAATTCTGCTTCTGTTATGAAATATATTCGATGGGGCATTTTATCATCTCTAAAAGTTACTAGGAGAGTTTTAAGATTAGATATAATCTACTCTGAGTAACAGTTCATATGACGGTTTTAGTTTTTCCACAACTTGCTTTCGAATGTTTTCTTTGTATTTGTCTAAACCTTCAAATTTTACAACAAGTTCAGCTAATTCAGCATCGCTTAATGCTTTCATTTTAGATATGTCTTCGGATATATCTTGAACACTAATTGATACGTCTGATTCTTTGATAGATGTACGTAAAACAATCTTAAGTTGCTGTAGTGCATCATTAATCATTGAAACTGGAACATCATAAGCATTCATTGTACTTCTTATTCTTTCTAATGTAATGACGTTAATATCGGTTGTTTCATCTTCTCTTGCTTGAAGTAATACTGTTTCCCCAATGATGTTATTCATTGTACGAAGATCAATATGTGGGTTTCTTTGAGGGTCGTGAATTTCATCTAAACCAGTATAGAAATCAGCTCTAGCCATTCTACTCTCAGAACGAACACCTTTTGTTTTGAGATTATCAGGTAGGGAATTGTCACCTAAGAAAGCTAGAAAATCAACTGCTAATCGACTTACGAAATCAGTTGTTTCTTTTTCTAATTCATGGAGTTGAATAATGGAGGGGTTAGCAGTAATTTTTCTTCGAGAAAGAATAATTTGTTCATCAAACATATCTTCAATGATTTGTTCTCTGCTTTCCACAGAACGAGCGGGCCAGAGAACTTCAGGAATACGATTAATGATTGGTTGACTTTCTTCTCCAAATACTGTCAAAGGAGCATTCGAAGTGAAAAGAACAGCACCATCAATATAAACTGGCTCTCCTTGAATATTGTATTTGATAACCATTGGTTCCTCAAGAAAACCCATCAAAGATTCTAGCAGGCTTAATGGAAGCCTTTGTATTTCATTAACTACAATGAAACCATGTGATAATATTCCTACTTTGTGTGAAGTTGCTGCATATGTAGTTGAAGTTTCTTTTCCAAATAACTCTTCTAAATTTTCAACACCAGCAAGAAGCATAGATAAGCTTTCGGGGTCGGTTCTAGGATCTAGTTGTGATCTTCTAACTATAGTTTTAGTAGCTTTAAGTTTTCCTAAACGACTAACAACCTCCTTTGGAGGAATGGCTAACATACTATTTGTATTATCCAAATCGACGATGTTGTCATCTGTTGAAAGTATGGCTTCAATATTTTTTCTACAATATGGACAGAGAGATTGCATCACACGAATTCCAGCAAAGGGATTAGCTGGGAAATTGTTCATCACATCAACTATATATCCAGCATCCTCTAAGAAGGGACATCCTTCAATATGGTATTTGGAATTATTAATTTCTCTAACAACATGATCTAGCAAAATTCTAGCAAACAATGATTTAGCTTCTCCTGTTGGACCAGTAAGTAGAACTTTTCCACCTACGGCTAGTTTATCCATCACCAGATTTTTACCAACATCATTTCCTCTAACGCTGACGTCTTTTGAAACTCTTTCACGGAATTCAGGATTCATAAGGATTGATCTAACAGAAAATCCATCATAATCATCCTTCATTAATTTCTGTATTGTGAGTGTCATGAGCTTTACCTTTTTTATTATATATTTTGATTATTTTCTTCTTCTGTAGCAAATTGAACTTGCACAGGTTTGATTTTTTCTAATAATTTTTCTTTTTCTTCCCAAGACTTAATGTGTCCAATATGGATTACTCTCTTCAACCATTTTAGAGCTTCAAGTTGAGAAGAGATATCGGGTATGTCAAAAAGATTCCATAGTCTATCAGTAAGACGAATGAGAGAGAGATTCTCAATTAACTCTCCACGAGACAAAGCACCTTGGAGATTTGAGTTATATGCACAGATCGCAATTGGAAGATTTTTTGTTTCAGAATCCCAAGCTATCTTTTCCCAGAAATAGTTTCTTTCGTGTTTTATCATTTCTTCTTTGGTTGCATCAATAAGATATAACAACCCTTCAAATGGAACAAATTGTTTATGTTTGAATTTGAACCCTAAAGAATATGGTAATTCAGTTAGAGAACTATCTATTATGAATTCTGAGAGAGATGTATTAGACCTCATCAGTAGAGTTCTGTTTCTAGTTGCAGGAGTATTATCGCCCAAAACTAGTATAGATACTTCTGGGGAGCCTAGCTTTCTTCTAAGAGAACTTTTCAGATTCTGAATAAAGTTAGTCATTGGGTTTCGTTAAAAAGCAACCTATGTGCATCTTTATCAATTTTTTGAAAGAAGTTTTTAAAATAAGAGTAAAAGTTTAGAACTTCAATAAAAATGAAGTAGTAATGAGTCAAAAAATTCTAAATATAGTTGTCGCTGGTATTGAGTATAATAACAAGTGGTTGTTTATCAAACGTGAAAGAGGAGATTATCAAAAGAAATGGGCTTTAGTTGGGGGAAAAATGCATTTTGATGAAACAGTAAAAGAATCAATTTTAAGAGAAATAAAAGAAGAAACGGGTTTAGAAGTTGAGTGGGTTGGAATCAAATCCATCCTAAATGAGAAACTCAAAGAGAAAAATTCTGGAGAAACAACACAACATTTCATTATTATTTTATGTTTAACAAAAGCAAAAAGTGACGAGGTCAAAGAAACAGAAGAAGGAGAACTATGCTGGTTCACTAAACAAAAAATAAGAGATAATAGAAGTAAGATCATCCCCTCTGATTATCATATGATGATGAATTTGATTATGAAAGAATCATTAAACCAAATTATTGAAGTGGAACTATTAGAAAAAGAAGATGATTTATCTCTTGGTTTATTTGAAGAATATTAATTAATTATTTTCTCAAATTCTTCTGTGTTTATTTTAGAACCACTAATAATAAGAACAACTTCACTCCCTTGGAATTTCTTAATCTTTTGAACAAATGATGCAACAGACAATACTGCGGCGCCCTCAACTATCAGTTTGTGTTCTTTGAAAAGCAACCTTAAAGCGTTTTTAATTTCTTCTTCTGAAACTATAATGTATTCATCTACATATTTCATGCAAAAATCGAAAGTAATAGAATCGGGTTCGATCCCTCCAGCGGTTCCATCAGATAATGTGGGTTTTGATTCGTAATCTATTATTCTTCCTGCTTTAATTGATTCATACATTGCTGGAGAATTAATTGGTTGGCACCCAATGATTTCAACTTTCCCAAATTTATTCTTCAAATAGCTTGCAACGCCTGAAATCAAACCTCCACCCCCTACGGGAACTAATACAAAATCAGGTTTCCTTAATTGTTTCTCTAATTCTATTCCTATAGTTCCTTGTCCCGCTATGATCTTCAAATCGTTATAGGGGGAGATAAAATCTATCATGTTTTTCTGAGCATATTCGCGTGCAAATGTTTCAGTTTCAACACAATCATTTCCGTAAAATTCTATCCTTACATTCTGCTCTTTTAATGCTTTAATCTTAGTTTGGGCTGCATTTTTAGGCAGAAATATAGTTCCTTTCAACCCTAAAATATCAGTTCCATGAGCGAAAGCTGCTCCATGGTTTCCAGATGAAGCAGTTATGAATTCAACCTTGTTTTTTGTAGTACTAAGGAAAATCAAACTATTCATTGCTCCTCTAATCTTAAAAGATCCAGTTACCTGTTGATTCTCTAATTTTAGATATACTTTGCAATTTCCCATTCTACTTAGAACTGGAGAATACTCTAAGGAAGTCTCTCTAACATATGGTCTAATTCTCTCCTGAGCTTCTTGAATTTCTCTAAGTATATCCATTTGTTTCTAAGGGATATTCTCCAATTTCTATATAAACTTTGAACCCAATCTTCTGATTCTCTATCATCAATTATTTTTGGGAAAATCTGATGAAGAATTAGAAGAAGAAATTAAATCCGAATGTTTTAGAAATATCATTTCAGGTAAAGATTTATACACTTTCTAAATTTTTCGAGAAAAGGTTTTTACTGAAAACCAAAATGATATACTATGGCAACTGGTTCTTCTGATGTTGTAATTGAAGATATAATGTTAACTAGAAAAGAAAAAGAAATGGTACAAAACAAAGCGTCTAGATATCTTTCCATTGATGTTTTCAGAGGTCTAGCAATAGTCGCAATGATTTTTGTTAACGTGATAGCTCCTTTCGATAAAGTTCCAGCATGGTCAAAACACGCCCTTGATTATGGCTTAACCTATGTTGATCTAGTTACACCTTTCTTTATCTTTGCAATCGGCTTAACTTACACAATGTCTTTTAATCGCTATTTCGAAAAAAATGGTTGGTTTCAAACATTCCTAAGATTCTTACGAAGGTATGCAGCATTTTATGGCATGGGGATGATAGGAGCTATGTACTTCTTCACAGTCAAAGGAATAGTTTTTTCTTGGGGAGTTTTACAAGCTATAGGGTTAGCAGGTATTTTCACCTTATTCTTTCTAAAGTTTCCAAGAATTGTGAGATTTGCAGTTGGTATTGGTTTATTAGTTGCATATCAATATATTCTGACTATCCCTGTAGAGGTAGGTATAGATACTATATCCTTAGCTGATCTAAATTTAGGTGATGTCCATGGGGGAATAATTGGAGGTATTGGTTTCTGCATTCTATTGCTTTTGTGTACAGCAATAATTGATGATTTTCGTAAAACAAACAAATGGTGGATTCTGGGTTGGGGGGGAATTTTTACTACAGCTGGAATTATCTTACATTTTGTTTGGAAATCAACAGGTTGGCCTTTATATGGTGGAATCTCCAAAGAGAGGGTCACTGCGTCATATATCCTACTCACTGTTGGATTAGGTGCGATTATTTTCTGGTTATTATGGTTTATCTATGATAAAAAACGGATTACAAAAAACAGAAGTATTTTACAACCAATTGGGAGAAATTCATTTTTTATCTATATAATTCACCCCATAATGATTTTATTAACACAATTAATTTTACCAATCGACACCCACACTGCACTTGTAATGTTTCTAGGAATAGTTAGTGTAGTTATTTTGTGGACAGTATCGTTCTTTCTTGATAAGAAGAAGTTCTACATAGTAATCTGATAAATGAGGTATAATGATGAAAGTAGTAGAAGATATTACACAACTCATTGGAAAAACTCCTTTAGTAAAACTAGGAAGACTCTTTCCAAACTCCGAAATTTACGGCAAATGCGAATTCATGAACCCTTTAAGTGTAAAGGATCGTCCAGTTCTGCAAATCTTTAACGATGCCGAAGAACAAGGTTTGATTAAACCAGGAGATACAGTGATTGAATGTACAAGTGGAAATACAGGAATGGCTGTTTCTTTAATTGCAGCTATAAAAAAGTACAAAGCAATACTAGTCATGTCAGAAATACAAAGTATTGAACGACGCCAAATCCTTAGTGCTTTGGGGGCTGAATTGATTCTGACACCTGCGGAATTAGGATCTGAAGGATCCCGACAGAAATTGAAGGAATTATTAGAAGAAAACCCTGATTACTTCTATATAGGACAACATGTGAATTCTTCAAACCCCAAAGCTCATTATCTATCAACTGGTCCTGAACTATGGAAACAAACAGAAGGAGAGATAGATATTCTAATTGCAGGATTAGGTACAGGAGGAACAATATGTGGCGCAGGCAAATACTTGAAGGAAAAAAATCCAAATGTACAATTGGTCGCGGTTGAACCTGTTGAATCACCTTACATCTCCAAAGGTATATTCAAACCTCACAAAATGATGGGAACAGCTCCAGGATTTGTACCAGAAACACTTGACGAGGATATAATTGATGAGATATTTCTTGTTAAACAAGCTGATGCTTTTGAGATGTGTAGAAAAATGGC
>JAGLOH010000160.1 GCA_023139025.1 Candidatus Heimdallarchaeota archaeon
CTATCAATACTTAGAATAGGTAAACCTTCTCTCTGTGCAATAAGGAACATTAAAGGATTAATCTCACGTTTTTCAATTAGTTTAGCTGCTTTATTGTGTAACCAATCCATTGCATAATGATAATTCTCTCCTGTCTTCATACTAACTTTGAAAAACTGATAAGATGCATTAGGTATCTTGGCTAACTTATAGAGATCCAATTCTTTTACCATTGTTTCTAAATCCATACTTTCTTTGAGATCAGATTTATTACATAGAAAAAGGATCAGAAATTCATCATCACTTTCCTTAATATCAACAGATTTCCAGAATTCTTCTCTAGCTAGATGAATAGATGTCTTATCCGTTGAGTCTACAACAAAAACAAAACCATAACTTAGTTTGATATAGTTCTCCCATATTGTTTGACGATAGATTTCATGTCCTCCAAGGTCAAAAACATCAAACTGAGCATCACCTATTCTTATTTTTTCAAAATTCACACCCAATGTAGGTGTTGGCTCAGTAAACTCACCAGTAACCATCCTATTAGTAAAAGTTGTTTTTCCAGCTTGGGGAAGGCCAAGAATCGCAATGGGGACACCTCTCTTATCAAAAGTTAGGAATTTCTTATGTGACAGTTTGAATTACACCTACTTATTCTGTGTATATTTGTTCACAATAATATATTTAGTGTTTATTTCAATGCAATAAAAAACAAATATTAATTGATTATTTATAAAAAACAGTTTAGTGAGAGATTTACATCTTAGATTAAAGGTTTTTAAATAAGCTAATATGCTTTTGGTCTATGAATACAACTGTTTCTTCAGATTACAAGGTTTACCCTTATCGTTGGATTGTTCTAGGTTTATTCGGTTTAGTAACTTTAATCAATCAAATGATATGGATTACATTTGCTGCAATTGAGCCATCTGCAACAAGTTTCTATCTTAAGGGAACCAACGCGATTCTTATGTTCTCGTTAGTGTTTATGATTGTTTATATTCCAATGAATATTCCTGCAGCTAAAGCAATTGATAAATTTGGTTTGAAATGGGGGACCGGTATAGGTGTTGTACTCACAGGAATTTTCGGAATCTTAAGAGCTGTTTCAGTACAGTATCATTGGGTATTAATTTTCCAAATTGGGTGTGCTATTGGACAACCTTTCCTTCTGAATTCATTTACAAAAGTGTCTACTAACTGGTTTCCTGAGAAAGAAAAGACTCTTGCAACAAGTTTAGGAACAATGTTTGTTTTGCTGGGAATTCTACTCGGAATGCTACTTACACCATTTCTTGTATCAAATGATCCCCTTAATCCTAGGTTTCAAGATCCAACATTAATGCTTTACATTTATGGTGGCATTGCACTCGCTTTCATGGTAATCTATCTAATATTTGTTAAAGATAAACCAGAAACTCCACCAAACGCTTATAGTGATAAAACTAAAGTTTTCGAGACCAAGGGAACCTTTTCTCTTTTCAAGAATAAAGATTTCAATATCTTGTTTATTTTATTCCTATTTGGAGCAGGTGCTTTCAATGCTATATCTACAGGCATTGCTAGTTTGTTTCAATCAATAAAAGGATCTACAATACCAGGTTTCTCTCCTGATGATCTTTTAGGTATCTTAGGAGGAATTATGATAGTTGGAGGAATCGCTGGTGCAATCATACTTTCAACGCTTTCAGATAAATATAGGAAAAGAAAACCCTTTCTTATTGTCAATGCTGTCTCTGGAGCTGTATTGACACTAGCTTTCTTCTTTGTTGAAAGATTTATCACATCTTTCTTACCACAATATATCTTACATTGTATTATAGGATTCCTCTTTGGTTTTCTATTAATTTCTGCTTTACCAATAGGGTTAACTTATGCAGCAGAAATAACCCATCCATTGCCTGAAGAGACATCAAATGGTTGGTTGATGTGGGTAGGACAAATAGGAGGAATAGCACTTATTGGAATTATATTCGGTATGAATACTGATGTTTATAATTTCATCATTTATGCCGCAATATTAGTTGTAGCTGCTATTTTTGCTTTTAGGATGAAAGATTTAGATGCTTATGAATTAAAATAAGCTTCTTTTCTCCTTATTCTTACTTTTTTTTATTCGATTTTCTTGGTAAATCTGAATATATTTATATTTCATAAAGAGAATTCTTGCTAGTAGGCTAGTGATATTATGAGCAAAATAAGAGAAATTCATCATGTTCAGATAAGTAGAATTACAATGGAAGGTGCAGGAGTCAAATTAAGAAGGGCTTTCGGTGATGTTCACAAGAAATTAGATCCCTTTCTTTTACTAGATGATTTTGGTTCCAATAATCCTGATGATTATCTTGCTGGATTCCCATGGCACCCTCATCGTGGAATTGAAACTATTACATATATGATAAGTGGTAGCGTAAAACATGAGGATAGCTTAGGAAATGCAGGAATTATTGAAACTGGTGATGTTCAATGGATGACTGCAGGTAGCGGAATTGTTCATCAAGAGATGCCCGAGAGATCTAATGGGTTAATGTCTGGTTTCCAACTCTGGGCAAACTTACCCTCTTCACACAAGATGATGGATCCGAGATACCGCGATGTCAAAAAAGCAGATATCCCCGTTGTCACTGTAAATGATAATACTGAAGTGAAAATTATCTGTGGAGAAGTTGAAGGCGTTAAGGGGCCGGTTCAAGATATTATTACAGAACCTGAGTACTTAGATGTGACAATAAAAGCTAATTCAACATTTAAGCACCCAATTGCTATGGGAAAGAACGCTTTTGCATATATTATTGAAGGTGAAGGATTATTTTCTCCCAAAAATGCTAAAATATTCAGTAAAGACCAACTAATTGTTTTTGAGGATGGAGATGTGGTAGAAATCTTAACTAGTGGCAGTAAACTACGATTTCTGCTGATATCAGGAAAACCAATAGGCGAACCTGTAGCTTGGGGTGGTCCGATTGTAATGAATACTGATGAAGAAATCAGGACTGCGTTTGCTGAATATAGAAACGGAACTTTCCTCAAACACGAACAAAAGGATGAATAACTAAATTGGATTTAATTCTCTATATTCATCCACTAAAATATCCATAACTAGATCATCAACATATTTTCCTGCTACAAAGGAAGCTTTTCTTCTGACGCCTGTTTCTTTAAAACCTAATTTCTTGTAAATATGCCTACCTGATTCTAAGAAATCATAAACATGTAATTCTATTCTATGAAGATTTAGAATATCAAACCCTATCTTAAGAATACATCTCCCTGAATCTGTACCAAATCCCCTTCCCTGATCTTTTGGATTATAAATTGCTATACTCATAAAAGCTGTACGACTGACATTGTTTACTCCATTTAAAGCTGCTACACCAAGAAATTTGTCAGTCTCCTTTTCTATTACTGCAAAGTTGTATGCATCTCCTTTTTGCATTTCTTTAGTGACTTTCTTGATCCATTCTTCTCGTTGCTGTCTAGATTCAGGTATATATTGACCTAAACCAATTCGCATCTCATAAGTGTTCCAATGTTGCATAATGTCATCTAAATCATCCATTTCAACTGCTCTTAGTTTGACTTTTTCACCAATAAATGGTGAATTGGCTTCTATTTCTGAAGACATCAATCAAAATTTCTATTACCATTTAATATGAATTTTCATTGAAACACGAAATAAAAAAGAAAAAAAGAAGAAGATTAGTTTCTTCTGCGTAACAGAACAAGTCCCAAAATCATTAGTGCTCCAGAACCAATGAAAATTAATTCTAAAGAGCCTGTTTTGAGAATATCTTCTCCAACACTTATTGAGGGGTCATAAACTACTTCATCATCAAAGTGTTCGAAACTTAGATATGTTTGTAAAGTTCCATCTCCGAGAGCTGAATGAGAAGCGTTAACTGATCCATATTCATATGTACTAGCTACTCTATATTGAGCTTGATTTGCATATGCAAACCATCCCTCAACGCCTTCTCCAGCAATCTTGTATTGTTGCTTGATAGAATCAGTATTTTCAACTTTGTTTTCGAATCCTGAAGAATTTGCTCCTAAATCGCAAGCAACATCATTAGTATCGCTTAATTGATAGGTGTTCTTGATTGGAGCTATATCAAATCTTAAAGCTAAATTAGTATCATTGCGTTGCCAATTCCAATTTCTCATCACTATATCAAATTTAAGTTCAGATTTTCCAATGACTATGTATCCAAAAGTTGTAGTATCAACCAAATACATGTGAGCAACAATTTCCATTTCAAAATCACTGTAGAATGGATCCATAACCATTTCTGAAGTAAAATTGAAATGAACTGCTGAAACCTCCTCTGTTCCTTCTACATAATCAACATCAAACCCACCAAAGGTCCATCTGATGCTAGATAATGCAAGTACATTAGAATGAGCAGGCTCAGGAGGATTAGGATCATCCATCCATATTCCAGTTTCATTATATTGAAAAGCTCCATCTTCATTAAAATCAAGATACTCAATAACTGATCTCATCATTATATTGAAATCAAAACCGCTATTTTCTTCAGTATATTGGAATTTAGGAACCATTCCACCTGCATTTACTTTGATAGTTATAGTATCATAAGTAAGTGTTACTAGTTTGTTCTGTTCTTGATAACCAAGCACTTGGTTTCCAGCTGATGCTTGTGTTAGAGTGAGCATCATTAGAACCATCATGCTTAAACCGATAATTTTGACTTTATTTTTCATTTAGTCACCAATTATAACTACTCTTCACTTTTTGAATAGGTTCTTATTTAATCATCTAAATATCCTAACTTTAGAAAACTAAAGTAGGTAATGAAGTGGAACAAATATTAATAAGTATCAACTTTCTATTGTGCTACCAATGGAAGATAATGACGATACTTTCGAAGAGCTGAAGATATTCTCTAACAATATTAGAAGAGAGTTAGTTAGAGTTATTGGAGAATCAGGTTCTATTTCTTTCAGTATGTTAAAAGAAGAATTAACACTTACTGACGGTCGTTTATACTTCCATCTTAAGAAGATAGATAACTATCTTGAAAAGGATGAACAAAATTACTACAGATTAAATGAAAAAGGAAAAAGGATAACTTTTCAGCTATTTCACGATAAAGAAGTTTTGATATCAGATATAGTTGCTGGAAGTGAAGAAGATAAATCTATTAGTTTCCTAAACATAATATCACCCCCAGGAATGTTTTATTATTTCCTTGGAACAAAAACCAGAAGTTTTATCGAATTGCACATACTTCTCTTAGTGATCTGTTGGTTATTTGGTGTAACTAACAGTAGGTTCAGCTCAATTGAATCAATATTCGGAGGCGGTGCAATTGTTAATTCTCTCATATCAATAGCTCATTGGTATGTTTATCTGGGCTTAATTGCGTTATTATTATGGATACTCAAAACCAAATTTGATTACTTTGAACTGTCAATCAGCGTTTTTATAGGTTTAATTCCCTATATTCTCTACCTTATTCCTGTTGGAATAATCTTCCTAGTGGGTGTAACCGTTCCTCAATGGGGA
>JAGLOH010000161.1 GCA_023139025.1 Candidatus Heimdallarchaeota archaeon
TTCCAGGAAGATTTATACCAGGAACTCTAACCAATCCTTCATATGAGGGTTATATTGAACCTGATGTAGTTATCCTCACCGATCCAAGAGCTGATAAACAAGCATTAACAGAAGCTGGATCTAGAGGTATTCCTATCGTAGCTCTATGTGATACTGACAATCTTACAAATCACGTTGATTTAGTTTTGCCAGTTAACAATAAAGGTCGTAAGTCCCTTGCACAGGTGTATTATTTGTTGACAAGAGAAATACTTCGTGCTAGAGGCGAATTGGGAGAAACTGAAGATCTACAAGAAACCGCTGATGATTTTGCTTTCAAATTATTGAGAGAATAATCACACTCTTCTTCTTATTTTTGAAAAAGATTTTATTAGGTTAAGTACATCTTTGATTATGGATGTAAATACAGTGGAATTTTCAGCACCAGGAAAAATAATTCTTTTTGGTGAGCATGCTGTTGTGTACAAACATCCTGCTATTGCCGCTGCAATAGATTTACGAGCAATAAGTTTTATTTCAGCTTCATCAGAACAGACCTCTATTTTATCTGTCCCCGATTTATTTCCCAAGAAACTCTTTGATTTAAATCTTACTCCCTTACCCGAAAATCTTACAGCTTTGAAGTTCGTTATAGATTCTCTCCTTGAAGTTACTGAATCAAGTAAAAATCCTACAATTGAAATTTCTTCGCAAATTCCGCTATCTGCTGGTTTAGGTTCAAGTGCAGCTGTTTCAGTATCACTTATTGCAGGTTTTTCTAAATTCCTTGGAATGGATATTGATTTGCATGAAATAAACAAACTTGCATATGAAACTGAGAAAATCATACATAGTTTTCCTTCAGGTATAGATAATACTATTTCTACATATGGAGGAGGAATACTATATGAAAACGGAGTAATGAAAGAACTATCTTTTCAGCTTTCTTCTAATTATATAGTCATTATTAATAGTTTAATCCCTAGAAACACAAAAGACTTAGTTGAAAGTGTAAGGAAAAAGTATGAGAAAAATCCAAGCGCTATTCAAGGAATCTTTCATAACATCCATAATATTGTGATTGATGCAGAAAAAGCTTTGAAAGCCGGGGATTTAGCCCAAATTGGAGAATTAATGTCTTCAAATCATCAACTGTTAAGGGATCTTGGTGTTAGTCATAGAACTTTAGATGAGATTGTAAAAATTCTTGACGAGAAAAGAGCGTTGGGTAGTAAGCTTACTGGAGCTGGAGGTGGTGGTTGTGTGATATCACTGTTTGATGATTACCATAGAGCAACGGAAGTAGTAGAATTAATGAAGGAAAAGAACCTTCAAGCTTTTATTTCAAACTTTTCAAATGATGGTGTAAGGAATGAATTGTACTAGTATAGATATAATCAAAATTGGTGGATCTGTTGTTACAGACAAATCATCTTATCTTAAAGTCAGAAAGGAGAATTTAATTAAGATATGCAAACAACTTGAGAATTGGAATAAACCCCTCATTATAGTTCACGGTGCTGGATCTTTTGGACATATAGTAGCGGAAAAACATTCGATTCAAACTGGTTTCAAAGATATAGGTCAACTTAATGGGATTGTGAAAATTAGACAAGATATGTCTTCTCTTACGCAAGAAGTAGTATCTTGTTTAATAGAGAACGATGTAAAAGCAATGGGATTCCAAACTAGTGCGTTAGCTTATTCAAAAGATAATGAAGTTTTATATTTTCTTAAACCCGTGAAAAAGGCTCTTTCATTGGGTATATGTCCTATTTTATCCGGAGATGTTTTGTTTGTTGAAAAGGAAGGTTTTACCATTCATAGCGGAGATTCGATAATTAACACTCTTGTCAAAAATTTCAGTGTAAATCAAGTTATCTTTCTAACTGATGTTGATGGCTTATTTGAAAAGACAGAAGATGAAAACGCAAGGAAGCTTGTAAGGAAACTAAGTTATCAAGATTTAGAAAAATTTCAAGCAGAAAAGATGAAAAATGATGTCATTGATGTTACAGGATCTATGCAAGGTAAAATTGAAGAGATTAGTAAATTATTGAAACATGTTGAAAAGGTTGTCATTTTGAATGGACTCTTTCCTAAAAGACTAAGATTTATTCTAAATAACGAAGATGTGGTAAGTACAACCATATTGGGTGAAAAATCTACCCAAAGATAAGTCTTTTAAACTAAATCCAATTTTTGTTTTCATACCTAATGAAGGCACAATTGTCTGTGTGCCCGAGGTGAAATAAAAATGTACAAAAAATTTGATATTCCTGATGAAGTTGTTAAAGAATCATTAAGCATCTTAGAAACTTCTTCTAAAACTGGCAAAATACGAAAAGGAACTAATGAAGTTACAAAAGCAATTGAAAGAAAGACTGCTTTAATCGTATATATTGCTGAAGATGTGAACCCCCCTGAAATTGTTATGCATTTGCCTCTTCTGTGTGAAGAGAACGATATTGTCTATACCTATGTAGCCACTAAAGATGATTTAGGCAAAGCTGCTGGCTTAAAAGTAGGTTCAGCTTCTATTGCTGTTGTAGATGGTGGAGAAGCTAAACAATCTATCAAAGGATTGAGCAACAAATTGAAGGAACTTAAGAAATAAGCTAGGTGAAAAAAGTGAGCTCACGAGACGACGATAGGGCAACTCCTGCTGAAGTTATTCAAGTACTAGAAAGAACTGGAAGTGTTGGGGAAGTTACTCAAGCAAGAGTTAAGGTTCTTGATGGTAGAGATAAAAACAGAATCTTAACACGAAATCTCAAAGGTCCTGTCAGGAAAGGAGATGTCATCATGCTCCGAGAAACCGAAAGGGAAGCTAAAAAAATACGTAAAAGATAAGTGATTAACAATGCCACGAACACAAAAATGCTCATATTGTGGGAAAGAAACGGAACATGGCTGTGGTATGCTTTTTGTTCAAAGAACAGGAACAGTACTCTTTTTTTGTTCAAACAAATGCAAAAAATCACAACTAGTTCTAAAACGCGATCCTAAAAAATTGAAATGGACAGAGAGATACGAAAGGAAATTTGTGTAATCCCTTTCTCTATTAACTCTTTTTTTAAACTCTAAATGTTTGTTGATTCTAATTTTCAAGGTAAATTTGGTTGAATCAATTAATTTTTATTATCACAGTAGAAATCTGTTACAAAATACAAGGTGTATAGATTGGAACGAGAGTTTATTATGATTAAACCTGATGGTGTTCAAAGAGGACTTGTTGGACAAGTAATCCAAAAAATTGAAAATGTAGGGTTCAAAATAATCGGATTAAAAATGATTACTGTTACTATTGCTCAAGCAGAGGAGCAATATGCGATTCATAAAGAAAAACCATTTTACGAAGGTTTGTTAGAGTATATCACATGTGGACCAGTTGTTGCAATGGTAGTCGAGGGGAAGGATGCGGTTAAGATTACTAGAAAAATAGTGGGTGCGACAAATCCAACGGATGCAGAACCGGGGTCAATTAGAGGTGATTATGCCCTGGAAATTGGGAGAAACATAATTCATGCTGGAGATACACCGGAGAATGCAATTGTAGAATACAAAATATATTTTGCTGAATCGGAATTTGCTAGCTACTCAAAAATAGATGAAAAATGGTTGTACGAATAATCAACCAATCTTCAACTTTTGTTTTTTGAAAAATTCTTTGACTTATTCAACTGTCTGTTATTATGGGATTCTTCTACCAAAACTATGTTCAACCAATTTCTTTTTAATTGAAATAATCGAAAATTCCTTGAGATAAAACATATCATCAGATAAACTTCTGTATGTGATAAAATGTCAAAAGTAATAGATGCAGCTAGTGGTAAAAGATTGAGAAGTCCTATTGGTGTTATTCTAGGACATGTAGATTCAGGTAAAACAAGTTTATTAGATAAAGTAAGAGGAACTGCTGTTCAAGCTAGAGAAGCTGCAGGAATAACTCAACACGTTGGAGCATCTTTCTTTCCATCTCAAACAATAATTGATGTCTGTGGTCCTTTGATGAAGACTTCAAAAATCAAACTTGACATTCCAGGTTTATTGATTGTTGATACTCCCGGCCACGCAGCATTTATGAATCTCAGGAAAAGAGGTGCTTCTGTTGCAGATATAGCTATCCTTGTTGTCGATGTTACAAGGGGTTTTCAAGCTCAAACTTATGAATCTCTTGATATTTTACGTGCTCGTAAAACACCTTTCATTATTGCAGCAAATAAAATTGATAGAATTTCTTCTTGGAAATCTATTCCTGGAGCTACTTTTACTGAAACTTATTCCAAGCAAATTCCAAAAGCAAAAGAGGACATGGATAATAGAATCTATGATATCATGGGTGAACTATCTGCATTAAGGATGGAAGGTTTCAGATATGATCAGGTCAAGGACTTCAAAAAAGCTATTGCTATTGTTCCAACTAGTGCTAAAACTGGTGAAGGAATACCAGATTTGTTCTTAGTGCTAGCTGGATTAACTCAGCAATTTATGATGCAAAAACTAGAATATAGTGAAGGACCTGGAATAGGTACAGTTCTAGAGGTGAAAGATGAAGAAGGATTAGGAACAACAATTGATGTCATTCTTTATGATGGTGTAATAAAGAAGACGGATAAAATCGTTGTTGGTGGAAGAGAAAAACCAGCCTTGATAAAGATTCGTGCTCTTCTTGAACCCAAAGAACTGGATGAAATGAGAGATCCAAAAGATAAATTCAAAGGAGTAGACAAAATTTATGCCTCAGCTGGTGTTAAGATTGCAGCACATGGTCTTGAAGATGCTTTAGCAGGAGCCCCATTACGAGTAGCACCTGTAGGCAAAGAAGATGAAGTATTCAAAGAAGTTGAAGCAGAATTAGAAAGCTTTAGAATTGAAACAAAAACCAATGGTGTTATTCTAAAAGTAGACACTTTGGGGAGTTTAGAAGCATTAGTAGATATGATAAAAGAGAAAAATATTCCTATTCAGAAAGCTGATATCGGTGATGTCACAAAGATTGACGTAATTGATGCAGCAATAGTTGCAAACAAAACACCTGAATTTGCAGCAATTCTCTGTTTTAATGTAGATGTACTTCCAGGTGCACAAGAAGAAGTAGAAGTGAATGGTATCCAAGTATTTAATGAAAGAGTCATTTACAATCTTATTGATAATTTTGAAAGATGGATGATTGATACAAAAGATGCTATTAAATCTGAATCTCTTAAAGATTTAACAATGCCTGGTAAAATAACCATTTTACCTAACCACACTTTTCGAGCAAATAAACCTGCTATTGTTGGTGTAGAGGTTGTAGGCGGTCGTATTAAAACTACTCAAATGCTTATACGAGAAGATGGACAGAGGGTAGGAAGAATTCGTCAAATACAAGATAATCAGGAAACAATTGGAGAAGCTACTAAAGGAAAACAAGTTGCTATTTCTATTAGAGGACCTACTGTGGGGAGACAAATCAAAGAAGAAGATTCATTATATGTTGATGTTCCTGAGAAACATGCTGTTTTACTTATGAAAA
>JAGLOH010000162.1 GCA_023139025.1 Candidatus Heimdallarchaeota archaeon
ATAGATGAATTTTTGAGTCAACTTTCTGAAATGGAAGGTTATGATTTTGTTTTGCCTTTAGTTCCTTATGAATTATCTGAAAAATGGTTTCCTGATGCAGGAAGAGTAACAGGCAATTTTCGAGATTATCACATTTTCACTGGTGAAATGATGTCATTCAGTGCTAAAGGGATTGTTGAAAAGCAGAAAATAATTGAGGATATAAGTTTCTTACGAAGAAAAAGATCATTTTGGGCAGTAGCTTGGTATGTTTTCAGACGTCCTGCGACTTGGGGAAAGCTATTGAAAGTCATTCTAAAATTGGCGAAACTGAAGGATGCCGTTAGAGTTATAGAACTAGCTTTCAAGATTAAAATGGGCTGGATGATAATTGAAGATTTAGGTTTTGGATTAGATATGGATGTTTCTCAAAACTACGAACAGTTGGAGAGATATATGTTGGAAACCAAACTGAAAGGTAAGAGTGTAACTCGTAGTAAAATATGAAATCCTCAACCCTTTCGTTTTTTCTTTTTAACCTAATCCTTACACTGAGATAGTAGAATTCTTCTTTCGTATTCTTCCTTTTAAGAATTAGAATTTGTAACCTACGATAAATTCTTAAGAGCAAAATCTATTATATTTAATTACAATGAATAGAAAAAAAACAATTTTGACATTGGCTGTATTGGGGTTGTTTATAACTTCAATATACGTAGCTGACGTTTCTAAGGCAATATTGGTTTCAGATCAGCTTGATTTGGTTGTGGGGACTTATGTAAATGGAAAACTCCTTTACACAAATTCTTCTCTGACTGATCATCTTCTAAGTTATGTTAATATTACTGTAGAAGATGCTTTTGTAGCAACAGATACAGGTGATAGTCTCTTTAAGGTTAAAGTAGCGTATGATCTCAGCACACATAATACAAATTATTTGACTTTTGACGAATTTGATTCTATTGAAATGACACATGTAATAGTCAAAACAAACAGAACAGATATTCTTCCCTCAGGGACTTTATACATGGGAAATGATACTTTTGGAGTAACAATGACTACTCTTCATAACACAACAGTTGTAGGTATGATGGATTTAGATAATCTCAAAATTACATTTAACAATGGCACTGAATATATCTATGGTGATGTCGTTTCTAGTCCTTTAATTTTAGCATTAAATGAATTTGTTATAGGCTGGGCTCTTTTCAATGGAATTCTTGCAACTTATTGGGAATGGACATTCTTAGCTATCTCACCTCTTGCAAATGTTGGTGATACAGTCAACTATGATCTAAATCTAGGTATAGTACTTGATAAGCCAGCTGTAATAACATCAACCGGTACATCATTTGATACAATCCATGTGGAATATCTTGTACCAACTTACGGATTAGCTTTTTCTACTACATCTGCATTAGAAGTATTTTATGATGCAAAGACAGGATTAATTCTGAAAACAATAGAAACCTTAGGCTCAGACAAAGTAGAATTCATCCCAGGCGAAGTTAAGAACGTAGTAGGAATTCCCTTCTCAACAACAGCAATAATTGCAGCTTTAACAGTTTTAAGTACTCTAGCTTTAATAGTTAGAAAACGAAGAACCAAATAATCTCCCCTTCTCTCTTTTTTTTAACAAAACATTCTTTTATAGGCAAATCAATAATATTATTTACAATGAAAAGAAAAGCGTTGATTTCAACAGTGTTATTAGGAGTCCTAATAACTTCAATTCTCACTGCTGACCTTTCAAAAGGTCTAATTGCATCTGATCAGCTAGCACTGAATAATGGTGCTTATGTTGAAGGTAAATTATTCTATACAAATACAACTGTAACTGATGCTTTAGTTGGTTATCCTACAATCAAGATAGAAAATATTTTTACACCATCAGATATAACAGATAAAGTTATTCAAATTCTATTTTCAGTAGATTTAACTTCAGGAACTGTTCCTTATCTTGGAATGATAGAAAATGAGGAGAAAATCGAATTTACTCATTTAGTATTCTATGATAATAGAACAACATTTGCAATGGGACGTTGGTATTTGCAAAATGCAACAGAATCTATAGAAATATCACTTCTAGATCAGACAACTTATTCAGGTTTAACCAATCTGAATAAAACAAAGATTACTTACAAAAATGGTACAACTTATATTTATGAAAATGTCTTACCAAGTGATGCAGTATACCCTGAAATCGCTGATTATATGCAAGGATTTGCTATTATCAATTGGGGTTTCTCAATGGTGTATGCATGGACATTATTTGGAATAACTCCGACAGCAAATGTGGGTGACAATATTAATCACATAGACTTTCTAGGAGATGTCATCGACAAACCAGCAGTTGTAACGTCAGAAGGAGAGTCTTATGATACTATCCATGTACTTTATCAGGATAATTCTCTATTTGGTTGGTGGGAGGCTCCAGAATTACATATCTACTATGAAGCAAGTACAGGACTTTTGTTGAGAGTTGTTGAGACAGACAATGTGAAAACATGGGAATTTGTTCCAGGTGTTGTGAAACTAACAGCAGGAATACCATTTTCAACCGTAGGAATAGTCTTAGGTATAGCTGCCATTGGATTAATAGCTTATTATAATAAAAAGAAGAAGTAATCTCGCTTCTTCATTTTTTTGTTTCTGTAAAGCAACATTTTATTGTTACTTAATTTCCTTCAACTATTGTTTTAAATATAATAAATACTAATATTATCTTAGGGGAAAAACCTTGAAAAAGGGTCAAACAACAATAATACTATTTATTTTAGTTGTCTCTATATTTGGAGCAGGATTCGCACCAACACAAAATGTTAGTGCTTATCAAGCTTTAGCTTCTGGAGACCAACTATTCTACACTGCAGATTTTAGCTATATATATGATTATGATTCACGAGTACTCTTCCAAACTGATTTATCACCAAGTTACAATTCCTATTGGGATATAGCACACAACGAAATGATTACAGTTGAAGAACATAGTTATGATATATCAAGTGCAACTACAACAGACAATGATTTAAGACACACTTGGAAATATCAGGATACATACAGAAACGATTACTGGGATTACTACTATTATGATTATATATTATCAAATTGGGTATTTGATTACTCTGGATCTAATACTAATCTCAATACTGGCGGTGATTCATATTTAGAGTCAATTCCATCTTTAGCTCCAATTATCAACTTGGATTTTATGTACATTGGTTCAATGTTGACTTATACTCATACAACAAGTCAATCATATACAGTTAATGGCATAACAACCAGTTACACGGTAGATGTATATTCTTATGTATATGCAGATTCAGGAATAGATAATTATTCTTACTACAATATATTCTATGACAATTACTTTGACTATTCATACAGTTATACCTATTTTGTAGACAGTTCAACAGGATTTGTTTTAGAATGTGAATACATCTATGATTCAGAAGAATGGTCGAACTTTGCTGATGAATACAGTACTTCATTGGGAACAAATATTACTCGCGACTATTATTCACATGATTATGCAGAATATCACTGGTATCTTGATCATACAACTGCAGGATTAAGTAGTCCAGTAGTTGATGCTGATTTACCAGGTCTTGAATGGGATTGGTTCTATAACTATGATATGACTGGTGATAGTGATTATGTAACAGTCTATTTCTGGTTATATGATGCATCTTTAATAGATATAGACATATATTTGGATGGTAAACTTATTGATACACTTTATGGAATCTCTTCTGGATACTACTTCTATGATGTATATATCGGAGACGTACCTGTCGGACAAAATTCAAAAGAGTTAAGATTCAAAATAACAGACTTATCTGTGTATAATCATAATGCAGAATATTATCTATGGATGTCTGACATTAGAATTGATTGGCCACAAATTAACGGTCCAAATGGTGAATATTGGTATGAACTTGGAAAAACTGAAATACTATACTGGCAACTAACTGATGCTAATTTTGATCCTCAATTCTTTGAATTCAAATTTAATGGTACTGTTTTGGATAGTGGTCTGTGGTTCGATGGAAAGACATTTGGTCTCAACTTACATGATAACATCTTTTCTGCAGGTGATTATAATGTGCATATTTATGCTATTGATACTATGGGTCATGAGTCTTATCTTGATTTAACTATACATGCTCTAGAGGCAATGGATACAACACTACCAACAGTAACTAGCCCAGCAGATATCTACATGAAACCTGGTGAAAGCAAAGAAATCAATTGGGTTATAACAGATGATAATCCATCTAGCTTCAAAGTTAAAAGAAATGGTACTGTTCTTATCGATCAACTATGGAGTATTAATAACTTTAATGTCAATGTTTCGTTAGATACTTTAAGTCTAGGAACATGGGTCTTTGAGATTGAAGTTAAAGATTCCTTTGGAAATATCAACTATGACACAGTTTATGTTTACGTAACTGAAGAAGGTACTAGTCCAACAGAACCATCAGGATCAAATACAGTAACTCTCGACGCTCCGGGTTTAATCTTTGCAGTCATAGGTTTTCTAAGCATTACAGCACTAACAGTTTACGTAAAGAAACGTAAATAACCTCCCTTTCTTTTTTATTTCTGTTTCTATTTTTTATTTATTTCGTTGATTAATTCCTCTTGATTCAATACTCCTCTAGATGTTATATATCCTGTAATTAATTCTGGAGGAGTAATATCGAAAGCTGGATTTAAAGCATCTGATCCTGGGTTTGCTACCAAAACTTCTCCTTCCTTACCTTTGACATATTTTACTTCATTCACATCTCTGAATTCAATTTTAAAGTCTTCAATGCTTTCTGATTCTAAATCTATTGTTGACCATGGAAAAGCTGAATAAAAAGGTATTTTATGAAAGTTAGCTGCAATAGCTACGGAATATGTTCCAATTTTATTTGAAATTGTTCCATCCTTTAAGCATCTATCAGCTCCTAAAATAACCTTATCGATTTTTCCTTCAGACATTAAGAAAGCAGCTGCTGAGTCTGAAATAATTTGATGACTAATTCCTTCTTGTTCTAATTCCCATCCTGTAATCTTTGCACCTTGTAGTCTAGGTCTTGTTTCATCTACAAAAACATGAACATTTTTCCCTTGATTATGGGCATTGATAATAGGTCCTAGGGCTGTTCCATAATCAATCGTTGCTAAAGGACCAGCATTACAATGAGTTAAGATAGTATCCCCATCTTCGATTATTTCTACTCCCTTCTCCCTAATCAATCGACATTCTTCCAGTATTTGATTAGATAACCTTTTAGCAGCTAGCAAGGTTTCATCAAAAGAGAAATTTGTTTCCAAGGCTGCTTGATAGACTAGAAAAGAGTAATTTTTCAAATCAACAGCTGTTGGTCGAGTTGCTTGAATAATATCCAATTTTTCTTCTAACTTTGCTTTTTTAGCATTTATCAAAAACATAACTGATGTAATATCCATAACACTCACCTTTTTATCGTATTTAATTATACATTATTTTTGTTATTTACTATAT
>JAGLOH010000163.1 GCA_023139025.1 Candidatus Heimdallarchaeota archaeon
AGCATAAAGGATTTTGTTGAGCTTTATACTTTTCTCTCAGAAGAATTTGATTCTATTATCAGCATTCATTCTTCCTTTGCAACCCCTGTTGTATTTGAGAATGCTTTGGTTGCAAAGAAACTTGTTTCTGAAATAAGTATTGATGTTATTGATACTCATACATTAGGTTCTTCTTCTGGTTTATTTGTTGAAGAATTATCAAAATTCATTTTAGAAGCTAAGAATATTAATGAAATCAGAAAGGAAACAATAAGTTTAGACAAACACATTAATTCCTTCATAATAACAAAGAATGAACATTTAAACTTAACAGGTTTAAAGAAAATTGATTGGAGAAAGAGCTTAACTAAATCGTTCAAAACATATAGTTTGTACAATTACTTCCAGACTAATTGGAACATTCTCTCTAGAAGTCGAAACACAAACAAGCTTTTTTACGATATACAAGAAAAATCAGCGGTTATTATGAAAAATAAAGATCTGAAAAATGTGTTTTACACATCCAGTAAGGATTTTTCAAAAGGTACTAAATCTACTTTAAGCAAAATGAAGAAAGTCCCTAAAACTGAAACAAAACCTTCTCTTGTTGCTTATTATCTGTTAGGAGATAATTCATTTGATATCTCTTTTATTTAGTCCAATCACGGTTGGATTCTATAAAATGTGCATGTGTTATTAAAAGTTATATCAGCTAATAGTTTCTCATCTAAATCAAGCATCTTAGCTGCTTTGTCACAAAATATTGGAATACTAGATGGATCATTATTTACTCCTTTCTCTAATGAATGAAATGGGCTGTCGGTTTCAAACATTAAGCTGTCTAATGAAGTTGCTTTGAGGATCTTTTGAAAGTTTTTTCTATAAACTGCGCTTGTTGGAACAGTTATGTACCATGATAATTTGGAGATTTCACTAGCTTGTTCTTCTGTACCTCCAAAACAGTGCATAAGAACGTCCTCAGCTCCTTTCTCTTTGAGAATTTCAATTGCTTTACCCTCTGCTCCTCTTGAATGGATTACAATTGGTTTATCATGTTCTTGAGCAAAATCTATTAACTTTCTAAAGTATTTTTCTTGAAGTTTTCTCAAATCAGATTCTTTTATCCAATGAAAATCAAGGCCGATTTCACCTATTGCTACAATGTTATCTTCATTTTCATTGAAAAATTTCACAAATTGATCATATCTCTCTTGGGAGATTTTTGTTGTTTCAACACCTATTGATAGATAAATTTCTTTGAATTGTGTGGTTTCTAGTCCAAACTGATATTTTTCTTCTTCTAGTGCACTATTTACAATAACTTTCACGTTTGCTCGTTGAGATTTATCGACAATTATCGCAATATCTTCCTTAGTAAACCAATCAGGAATCAGATGGCAATGACCATCTGCATATGAAGTACCAGATTCTTTTTCGCTTAATATTGAGGAGTCTGTCTGAGAGAACATTTCACCACAACTATAGTAGTTTTTCTTTGAATACTTGAAGCATATCTAGTCCTCTAATTTCTCTATCTAATGCTTCAATTTCTGTAATGATTGTTTCTGGAAAGATTGATTTGATATATTCTATGTTCTTTATGTGCTCCTTGTGTCTATGCATGCAATATGCGCAAACATCATTAGCTGGATTTATCTGATTTACTACTGCAAATTTATGTGAAATAAGATGTTGATCGAGTTCGTCAGCAAGTCTTTCTGTTTCAAAAATACTCATCATTGTTGGAATTAGTACTTTGATGAATTGTGTTTTTTCTTCATCCATCAGCTTGTCTCTTGCAACCAATACCTTCTCTTTCATTTTTTCAAGAGTTTCGACAGTTCTATCCTTCTCTTGATCTCCCCCAAACAAGGATTTCACCATTGTCATAGCGTTTGAAATGAAAGTTTTCATTTTAAGCATTCTTCCCAAAAATGAATCAAGGAACTCAGGGATATTTAATAATCGTAAAGTGTGGCCAGTTGGAGCTGTATCAAGGATTACTGTATCATATACCTCATCCTCGGCATATTCTAGAATTTTAGCAAAAGATAAGGCTTCATCCATACCTGGAGGTGGAATAGATTTTAAATCTTGACTCAAACCTTGTTGTAATTCACCTAAACCAGGAATTGCAGAAAATTGTGAAAATTGATCTGAATCTACAGGCTGTCCTATAGCCTTAGATATTTCTTCACCTGCTACAGCGGGATTGATTTCTAACGCAAATAAGTCACCTACTACTCCTTTGACTTTAGTTATTTCACCTTTGGAGAAATCCATGTCAAACGAATCAGAAACACTATGTGCAGGGTCAGTCGAGATAATTAATACTCTTTTACCTAGTTCAGCTAAAGCTATACCTAGAGCCGAAGCAACACTTGTCTTCCCTACTCCTCCTTTTCCTCCAACTAAAATATATTTTAGATCCATGTTGGTAATTTCTTTTAAGGACATCAAAATCACTTGTTTCTTATAATATATAAAATATGAGATTTGTTGACGTTTTAAAAAAAAGAAAAGCTTACCTTCTCTTCTTGGATTTTCTTTTTATTTGCTTCTTACTTTTTTGTGGAGCAGTTTCTTTTTTACCTTTTTGTTTCTCCTTCCTTTTTTTAGCTTCATGAGGTCTCTTAAAAACAAAATAATCGATTAAAACAAGAGCACCTATTCCAAATACTATTGCTAAAGAATAATACAAAATATTCAACCAGAGCTGTACATCTAAAACTACAATATTCTCTGGTTTAATAGATACAATGATGAATCTCTGTGATTGTGCATTAAATTTTGTTTCATCAATGCCGTAATATTCAATGGTAGTTGGTTCTAAAGTAAAGTTTCCTTCAGAAAGAGGTTTGAAGTAATAGTAATAGTGTATAGTTGCATTTGGTTCCACAATAACATACTTTTGGGTTGTTAGATTTAAACTAGAAATAGCCCAATCAGAAAAACTTGGGTCAACTGTTGTAAGATTATATGCAGTTTGATTACCAATGTTCTTAATAGTGATATTAACAAAAATCCATTCCTCGATATCTGGGTTGATTTCTGTATTGTTAACATCTTTAGCAAGATCAAGAATCGGCCTATCAAGGAAAGAATCATTGACTTGACTGAATGTTTGAAGAGTCTTGTCTATTGTAGTAGTCATATTGTTTTCTGAATTAAGAGCTATTGCACTATTAATGGATGAGTGTGAAATAGTTAAGCCTAGAAATAGCATAATTGTAAGATATACTGTTGCGGATCCAAAGTTTCTTTTAATCATTGATTTCTTATTCCTTAATCTTCTAAACATGCTTGAAACAGCCAATTTAAATATTTTGCTCTTCTGTATCTTTCTTTGTTCACATTCAGAAATTAATCTCTTATTATTCAAATGGTTATTATTTATTCATAAAAGTAGTAAATGTTTAAAAAAAAGCTATTTTAACAATACTGCTATGACAGTTAAGATCATATGTGACACAAGCGCCGATTTGAACTTACAAAATGATGAAACAATATATGAGAAATATGACATTGAGTGGGTTCCAATGCAAGTTATGTTTGGAACAGAAGCATACAAGGAATTAGAAAATCTTAAAACATCAGAATTTTATGAAAAACTTTCTAAAACTGATGAACATCCTACAACTTCTCAGTCTACTCAAGCAGATTTACTCGCAGCTTATGAAAAATTTGGAGATAAAGTTGATGACATTATCTCTATACACATCTCAGGAGAAATTAGTGGAGCTGTATCCAGTGCTCGTATGGCTAAAAAAATGTATGAAAAACAGCATCCAGATGGAGCAAAAATACACATTTTTGATTCCAGAACAGCTAGTGCTAACTTCGGATTGATTGTTATAAAAGCAGCAATTCTTGCTAAGGAAGGTTTGAGTGCTGAAGAAATTGTACCTAAGCTTGATGAGTGGAGAACTAAAGACCAATCCTTCTACTTTACAGTAAAAGACCTAAAATGGCTGTTTCAAGGGGGAAGATTGAGTAGAACAAAATATGTTCTAGGTTCTCTTTTGTCAAAAATTCCGGTTTTCCAAATGATAGATGGGAAAATTGTACCTGTTAAAAGTGTTTCAGGAAAGGATGTTGCTATACAAACTATAATTGAGATGGAGATGAATGATTTGCAGGTTGATCCTAGTGAATTAACATTACATTTCACTCAAGCACAAATTTACTCTGAAACAAAAGAGATTGCAGCTCAATTAGTGGAACAATATCCAGGTCTGAAATTAGGTAAGATCTTTTCAATGGGTGGTGTAATAGCTTCTCATACTGGTCCTGGAACAATTGGTATTATACTTACAAAAAACTTTGAATATTAGATTTAAACAAGCAAAGTTTAAATTTAACTTTTTTTTATTTTCATTTAGTTTTATCGGATGACTGTAAGAATAATGCAGATAGCGCTGCAGATATAACTCCAGATTTAATCAAGAAGTACAATCTATCACTAGTTCCAACAATGATAAGATTTGGTGATGAGATATACTATGAAGGAATAGATATGGATTTAGAGCAATATTACGATAAATTTTTCGCCTCTAAAGTCCTCCCTCAAACTGCTAATCCAACTCTTTATCACCAATATGAATTATTTGAGAAATTAGGAAATGAAGCTGATGAAACGATAAATATAGTCATTATTATTTGTTCATAAAAGTAGTAAATATTTAAGAAAAAGCTATTTACAATACAGCTATGACAATTAAGATTATATGTGACACAAGCGCCGATTTAAACCTACAAAATGATGAAACTCTCTACGAGAAATATGACATTGAGTGGGTTCCTATGCAGGTAATGTTTGGTACTGATGCTTTCAAGGAACTAACGGATTTAAAAACTTCAGAATTACATGAACGACTTAATAAAACTGATGTTCATCCAACAACATCTCAATCTACTCAAGCAGATTTACTCGCAGCTTATGAAAAATACGCAGATAAAGCTGATGATATCATCTCTATGCATCTCTCAGCTGAAGTTAGTGGTGCTGTAGCTAATGCAAATATGGCTAAGAAAATGTACGAAAAACAGAATCCGGATGGAGCTAAAATACACATTTATGATACTAGAAAAGCTAGTACACCTTTTGGATTAATTGTTCTAAAAGCAGCCAATCTTATCAAAGAAGGCTTAAGTGTTGACCAACTTATACCGAAGCTTGATGAATGGAGAACTAAAGATGAATCATTTTATTTTACAGTGAATGACTTAAGATGGCTTTTTGATGGTGGAAGATTAAGTCGAGCCAAGTATGTTTTAGGTTCTCTTCTTTCAAAAAATCCTATTCTCACTTTTATCGATGGTAAAATTGAACCTGTTAAAAGTGCTTCAGGAATAGATAAGACAATGCAAGCAATCGTTGAGATGCTGATAGATGATTTGCAAGCTGACCCTAGTGAATTAACCTTACATTTCGCACAAGCATCATTTTACGATGAAACAAAAGAATATGCCTCACAATTCG
>JAGLOH010000164.1 GCA_023139025.1 Candidatus Heimdallarchaeota archaeon
AGGGTGGATTTGATGTTGTTATTGAACATGATGTAGATGTAAAATGGTATCAAGCTCTAAAAAGGCTTACAGATATTGATTCCTCCAAACTTGAAGGATTTAGGAAAATTATCTCAAGAACTTCTAATGCAAAAATAACTTGTTCAGTGATGAAAGATGGCAAATCTATTGGAATCGTCTTAGGAGTTATTGAAGAACCTTACATAGGAATCTTTGATTTGGTTGTTCATTCAGATTACCGAAGACAAGGCATCGGAGAGTTCATCATGAGATTGATGATGTCATATGCACAAAAGAGCAAATTACAAACAATGTACCTCCAAGTTGAAGCTAATAATTTACCAGCTGTTAAATTGTACAAGAAACTGAATTTTCAAGAGAGATATAGATATAGATATCTAGCTAGAGAGATAGAATAAATAAAATAAGATCTTAAAGTAAGTAATCTAACAATGAATTTCGTTTAACAGCTAATTCTAAAGCTTTTCTGAAGAAACTTGTAGCATAACCTGTTGATGAGGAAATATTTTTCAATTTAGTTTTAGCTTCTTCTTTATCTAACAAAGCTAATGCTGTTAAATCTATAGTTAACTCGACTAATTTTTCCAAATCATCAACAATTTTGGTTACTACCTCAACAACAGATAGTTTCTTGATTATGTCAAACAATCTTTTAAAATGCTTACTAGATTTTCCTCTAGAAACCTTTGATGACTCTAGATTGATACAGGTGTCAGTTTCAGAGATTAGTTTTTTCTCAATAAGTTTTTTATAAACTGTTAAAGACATACCACAAAATCTTGCATCTAGGTCACATTTACTATACGTAATTATATCCACTTCAGCTGACCAAAGGCTGACAAAGGTCTGTAAATGTTGAGTAAATATAGACATTGAATCAATCACTAGTTTAACAGTAGGTTTGTCTCCAATTACATAAACTGGATTACCTAGTAGAGCAGAGTAAATTGCATTGTCAAGATTCCGACTAACAGTTCTATCTAAGAAGGTTGGTGAAAGATCTTCTATATTGATTCTTGATAATCTATTTCCAAGATCTTCAGTTTCCATAATTTTATGAAGAATCTCTTCCATGGTGAAATTTTCCTTTTTGTCATTCAACATCGTAAGTTGATTGTTCATAAGATCATATAACCTAAAAAGAACTTGTTTCAGATTTTGAGGAAATTTTAGAATTCCAACTCTAGATTTTTCACCATCGGTATCAATAATGGTGTAGGTTAAACTTTTTTCTTTTTCTATAAAAGTTAGAATTCCAGTAATATTTCCTTGAAATTTCCTGTTAGCTTTAAGAGCATCTAACATCGATGCTATCTTAGGAATATGTTTTCCTGAACCTACTTGGTTCTTTATCTTTAAACCTTCGTCAGAATGAACTAGAGTAAAATGTGCAATTTCTGCTGATTTTAAAGGTCTTCCTGAGATCGAGATATCTAATGCTTGAATATCTTTCAAACATCTATCTAAGATTATTGATGCTTCTCCTTCTGTGATTCTGCTTGGATCAGCCCCCTCTAATAGTGGACCTGTACATATACTAAATTTTTCTAGCAGTTGTTTTAAAGTATCTTCAGTCAGTGTAGATTCTTCATCGATGGTTTCAAGAATTAAAACAAAATCATGAACTCTGATAAAGGAGACAGTTCTATCGTGATAAGATATCGATTGCAATTCTCTATGGTGAACTTCTTTAGAAAAAGAGATTAAAGCTGTCACCAAGCCTGTAGCTAGAATTTGATTGGTATCGTCAACAACTTCTGGTTTTGAAGCTAACAACATCCCATTGGAAGTTACAAGTGATATCTTTATGTTGAGCATTAGTTTAACCAACTAATTGGTATATAAGTAAATTTTCCTTTAAGCAAATCAAATAAGAAAAGTGAAAAAATTAACAATTACAAGAAACAAAAAGCGCTATAGCTAGTTTAAAGGCGGTATAGTTAGTTGGTTTCTTCAATCACGCATGAAGTCTTCGTTGAGGATATTAGAAATTATTTATAAGTATCCAAATCCACATCCGTTTGAAATACGCAATTTACAAAAGGTGTAATTAAATGGAAAATGGAAATATTCAAGACCTATTGCATAAAGCTGTTGAGAAGGGAGAAAATTTAGGAGTCAACTTTATTGAAGCTAGATACGATGATCTTAATTTAACAACTGTCAACTACACAAACGAAATTATTAAGCAATCATCATCTCTCAGCAGAAAAGGCATAGGTATAATGGCATACTATCAAGGAACGCCTGGTTATTCTTACACACCAGAGTTAACTTTAGAAGGTGTTAAAGAAGCAACTATTAGAGCAGCGAAACTTGCAAAATCTACTGATAGTCGAAACAAAATCAAATTAGACTTTGATTCAATACCAGCTATCAAGGAAAAGATTGAAGTAAAGGTAAAAAAACACCCCAAAGATTATGAGTTTGCAGATAAGCTAGATATGCTTAAACGTGGAGTAACAGCTGTCAAAGAACAACTTGAAGTTACTACAACCATAGGTTTGTACGGAGAAATCTATGGAGAGAAATATCTAGTTAATTCTGAAGGAACTGAGCTTTATTGGGTTCCTCTGATGGTTGATATCAGGATGGGTGGAGTTGTAATAAGTGAAGGAAAACAATCGCAAAGTTTCACAGGATGGGGAGCTTCAAAAGGTTTGGAATTCTTCGAAGAAAAAGAAACAACTCCTGAAATAACGGGAACTAATGCAGGAACATATTGCAAGGAACAATTAGAAGCAGTAGCTGCACCTTCTGGAAAAACAAAGACTTTAGTTTCACCTCAAATGGGTGGAGTGGTAGTGCACGAAAGTTTTGGTCATTTGTCAGAAGCAGATTTTGTTGTTACTGGTCAATCACCAATTGCAGATCGAGTTGGAGAAGAACTAGGTAGTGAGCATGTTACAATAATAGATGAAGGAGTTTCTCCCTATGGAGGACTGTATCTGCCTTATGACGACCAAGGAATAAAAACTGGAAGAACAGTACTTCTTGAGAAAGGTATACTTAAAGGATACTTGCACAACAGAGGAACAGCTAAGAAAATGAACTCTGAGTTAACTGGTAACAGTAGAGCAATCAATTTCATGTTTAATCCAATAGTTAGGATGAAGAACACCTATTTTGAGAAAGGAGATTTAACTTTCGAAGAAGCTGTCGAACATGTAAATACTGGCGTTTATGCAGTTGATATGTCAGGAGGTCAAGTTGGGCTTGATGGTAATTTCATGTTCAATTGCAGTAGAGGATATCTGATCGAAAATGGAGAAGTAACTAAACCAATTAAGAACACAGCTCTTTCTGGAAATATTCTAGAGCTTCTGAAATATGTTGAAGGTGGAACTAAAGAAGTTACTATTAAAACAGGATATTTCGGAGGATGTGGTAAGGGAGGCCAAGGTGGTCTTCCAGTTGGATTCGGTGGTCCTGACATGATTATGGATAAAGTTCTCGTTGGAGGTGCTCAATAATGACTTTAGATGAAATTAGAGATAAGATACTTCACATAGCTGATCAAACAATTAAATACGCTAGGGATCTAAATATCCCAGCAGCAGAAGCTTATATCTATAATCTCTCAAACACCAATTTAACAGATAATAAAGGCAAGATAGACAGTAGAGATGGATTGACCCAAGGTATAGGGCTTAGAGTTGCGATAGGGAAGCAAGTTGGTTTTGCTAGTTGTACAGGTTTTGAAAAAGAAACAATAAAATCAACTCTTAAACATGCACATAGCATTGCTAAAGTTAGTCCTGAGAATCCCATGTTTAATGGATTTGTAGCTGGTACAAATGTAGCTAAAGAAGGTATCCTTGATCCTGAGATACTTCAACTTGATCCAGATTCAATGATTGAAACATGTAATTTAATGAGTCAAGAAATTGATTTGAGTGATAGACGAATTGTATCTATTAGCTATGGAGTAAACTTCTCATTTGGTGGATATGCAGTTGCAACGACAGAAGGATGTTTAGCTTCATCTCTAATCACAACTTATGCAGCAAACAGTTTCTCGGTAGTAACAGAAGCTGATGATAGGAAAACTGCTAGTGATTTTGTTCAAGGAAGAGAAATAAAATCTGTAGAAGGTATCAGTTCAAATGGATTGAAAAAAGCATTAAACTCTCTTGGTTCTAAAGCTTTTGGAGGTTCAGAAGGTTTACCAACAGTTTGGGAGCCCCGTGAATCAGCTACATTTTTAGCATTTTCATTCTTCAATTGTGTATCTGGATCATCCTATGTTGAAAAAAGCAATCCATGGGGAGATAAACTGGACCAACAGGTAGCAGTTAAAGAATTGACTTTGATAGATGATGGACAACATCCAGAATCTGATTCTGGAAGAGCAATCGATGCAGAAGGTTCTCCAAAACAAACAACAAACATTATTGATGATGGGATATTGAAAACCTTTCTCTTCAATAAAATGTTTGGAGAAGCAGCAGATAAAGCAACAACTGGAAATGCCTCTAGAGGAGGTTTCTTTGGTGGAATCCCGTATGAAAATGTTCCAAATGTTGGAATTAACAAATTATTGATTAAAGAAGTTGGAAAAAATTTAGATCAACAAATTGGTGAAATCGATAAAGGAATTCTCATTACAGGTACTCCAATTGGTTTATTTACAGCAAATCAGGTTACAGGTGATTTCAGTATCACTACCAATGATGCTTTCTTAATTGAGAAAGGAGAAGTTGTTCATCCATTGAAGAATATCAGTATTGCAGGAAATTACTTCGAAACATTAAATGATATGAGAACTATTGGTTCTGATAGAGAAGAATCAGGCTGGCCAATAGATGCTCCAGCTATCACATATAATAAGCATACAATTTCAGACTAGAAATGCTTATTTTCCTTTTTTTTTATTTTTTAAATCCCTTGTATTTTTTTATTGCAGTTTGGGCAAACTGATTTAATTTTTAACCATTCAACCAAATGAGATGTATGAGCTGGAATTTTGCATGATGGACATGTGACATATTTATCGTCTTTACGTATAGAATCCATACAAACGCTGCATTTGTCCTTGAGATTGCTCTGAGCAATTTGTTCTGAAGAAAGTTGAACTTCTTTTTCGAGAGATTCGTTAACTTCTTCCTCAGTAGAATAGGTGGGTATTTCTTTAAGCAATTTTTTCTGTCTTGTATGTTCTAAAGCCAAATTAACAACTATTGCCACTGAAATACCTATAACAATTGACCAAAACCAAAATCCTAGATTACCAAAGAAATCTAGATGAAACCATTCTTCTAATGCTGATAATAAAGCTATAACACTTACAAAGGGAATGCAGAGAAGCAGAATAATTTTTGAAATGAAATGCATCTCAAAAAAAGACATCCTAAATATTTTTCTCTTGTCTGCAAGTTTCTTCATTATATTCAACC
>JAGLOH010000165.1 GCA_023139025.1 Candidatus Heimdallarchaeota archaeon
ATGAAGGATCAACAGCAAAATCTATAATGAAACTGCGCTGATCTATTGGAGCTAGAGTGATTATGTATCCTGCTAACTCACCTTCATCTGTTAAAGCAAAATATGATGCTTCTTCACTCAGAGAACCATAATAACCGCTGAAAAGTCTCGTAATTAAAGATATGTTGAAGTCAAGACTGTTCTTAGAAAGAATGTTTATGTTATCCTCAAAATCAATGTCTGAATAAACCCTATTTTGGAGTTCTGCTACTTTAGTCCAAGAAACCTCATTTAAACCAACTAAAGTGAACTTCTTTGACTTCTTCTTTCTAGAAACCTTGAACTTCTCATTAAATTCTAAATTGTCTGTAGATATTTTAGGTAGTTCATTCTTTTCTTCATCATACCATTTTTCTTTGTAATCTGAGAGAGAAAGATTCATTCCAACTCTCATGTGAATTGCTATCAGATTAGTTAGTTTTTCAACATCTATATTCACAAAACTATTTTCATTGATAGTATGTGCAAAGATAACATCTATGTACTCTTTTTTGCAGAAATTCATCAACTTATTAAACACATTTCCTTCCTTGAAATTAAAATCGGGTTCGAAAGCTGCATAAAGAAGATCCATTATATTATAGGCTTTCTCGTCTCGTATAGAAATTAAAACGCCTTTGATCTCAGTTTCTTCCTTAAACGCAAGTACATACGTTTCAGGAATATTAAGAAATCTTTCTTTGATATCTTTAGGAGTTTTATCGAATAGGTTACCTAAGAAAACAGCAACATTTTCGAATTCTTCTTCATGATTCCACTTCATCATTAAATGCAAGGCATTTGAATAATATAATGTTTTCCCCCAAAAATAAAGAACATGAAGTAAGCATCCTTTCTGTTCTGTCATTATGGAAATTTAAGAGAGAAAAAGCTCTCATTAAATTAGTCTAATTAGTTTATGAGTCCTTTTTTACAATGATTTTTTTCAACCAACCAGGCATAATATATCCAAGATAACCTAGAAATACACCTATCATGGCAAAGGTCCATCCAAGATAATAGAAAGGTGAATATCCTTTACTAAATGCAGCTATAAGTGTTATTGATACACTATCTAATGCAAAGAAGATAAATAACAGACTTACTGAAATTCCATACACTGCTATAAGATTGAAACCTGTTCTTGGGAGCTTTTCTGTATTATGTCTTGATTCCTTAAATGCAAAGTAGATCATAATTCCATAAGATACTAGAGATATTATTGCTAGTAAAACAAGTATGTAAAATCTATCTCGAATTAATCCAAATTCCTTGTTTGAGAACCAATAGACTATAGCTTCCAAAGACATTCCAACAACAATACCATTTGTTACTAGGAAAGGTAAAGCGAAGTCTACTCCTTTATTTGCAAAAACTGTTTCAACAAAAGCAATTACAAAACAGTTTGAAATTGCAATCAGTAAAAAGGCAGTCATTGTTGTGAGGTCAGTATAACTTACAGTCAAATAACTTCCATCAGGTGCAAGATAGCTTATCCATCTTCCTATTGTTGAAATCACACTAGCTAGTGTAAAGCTGGAAAAAGTTAAGAATAAGTATAAAACTGGTTTTTTTCTCCTTTGTACGTACTTCATTAAAATCAAAACTACAACTACAACTAATATTATACTAATAAAAGTTTCAAAAATCACTGCTGAAAGAGGTACTTTATTATTCCATGCATCAACCATAATTATCACCAAAATGAATCAGAAACGATTTTTGTTGCTTTCCTTTGTGCAATCTCCTTATCTCCCTTTTTCATCATTTCCTCAACAAAATGTTCAATTTCTTCAATTTGCTCTTCAGTCAGCAGATTATAATCGGATATGTTAGGAAATTTACTTGAGATATCTCCTAATATTTCTGCAGTTATTTCATGGATTATAGATCTTTCTACATCAGTATGAACTTTCCGTAATAAAGCAACTGCGATGTTATCGGATAATTCAATGAAAATCTCAAATTTTCTTGTATCAACAAACTTAGGTGTACCTACATCTATTTCTTCCATTGCTGCTTGAATTGCTGTCATTATTCCACTGAAAAGAGCTTGGTCTGAAAAGCTGCTGTTTTCATCTCCCTTGTCTACAACTACAATAGGTAACCCTGTTCTAGAGATGATATAAACAGCTTGAATCATTATTCAAATAATTATTTACTTCAATTTAAATGTGACGCTTAATTTTTTAAAGAAAACATCAATATTGCTAAAAAATCAGAGATTATACCCCTTGTATAAAGCTCTAAACACTTCCTCCTTTGATCCTCCGTGTTTATTTATAATATCAATAATAATTGCACCTAACAATTGAACCTCTTCAGCTGTAAAGTCCCTCTGCTCTAATTCTTCTTGTAATTTTCGCAAAGCTGTCCACTTATTGGCTGAGAAATCAATTCTTCCCTCATATCTATCTTTCAATTCATCTATCAAGTAGCTCATTAGTAACGGTATATCTTGGTAAAATGAGATTTATAAAGATTAAGTAAGTCCTCAGTGAAGTAATCAAACAAATTATTTTGGGTTAATCTTTAATAAAAGTATGCAGAAAAATGTCTATATATCTCAAACATAGTGATGGAATGAAAACAATATTCAATCAAAGAAAAAGCAAGTTCCTTTTTTTACTATTCTTTTCTTTACTGAGTATAAGTTTAATTTTAGCGCTAAGTTATACTCAAGCTAAGGATGACGATGATGATGGTATTGGCTTAATAGGTGATGATTTAGCTAAAGATATAGGCACAATTGCAATAGGGCTTTTTGCTGCGGGTATGCTCAATGTTATCGTACTTTTTGTATATAAGTTTACAAGAAAATTTCTAAATGATGAGGGAAAAACTGGAAAAATCAAAAGAACAACAAGGGAAGTTTATTTGAAAACGAGAAAACCTCTAAACTACCTCCATTATCTACTAACTCTTGCTGCTACAACAATAATTATCCTTCATGGGATAGAATTTATTCAAAAAGAGCAAGAAGTAGGCATTTTTGGTTGGGTAGCAGTAGGGATTTTTCTATTTTACATTGTGACAGGAGCTATCATCAAGCTAAAGATAAAACCGCTCTGGACATCAAAGAAAGGGCGTTCAATACTAAATAAGCTTCATCGCAGTCTTCTAATTCTTCTAATTGTGATTGCAGTTCACATAGTTCATGTCTTACTAACAGATTAGGTTAAAAACATTTAACTTAACCATTTTGTTATTTAAAACAACACCTAACTAATGTAAAAATTTATATGCCTTAAAACGTTAATCGGTGTTATGTCAGAAACGACAACAACAACAACAACAACAGCAAAAAAACCAAGTAAATCAAATTGGAAATTTGCAGGATACTGGAATGCTTTGATTGGAGGTTTTGTACTCGTAATACAAGGTTTCTTCATGTTCTTCTCGTATTTGGCTCCTGGTTTAGTACTATTCGGTGGTGGATCCTTTTTCACTTTTGCCGCGATTCCATGGTTAACTGGATTAATACAAATGCTATTAGGATTCTTTGTGTTACTTTTCATCTGGGAATGGTTGCAAGATGCACTTAAAATAGGACCTTTGATAAAAGATGTAATGTGGGTTGGTGTAATCCTATTACTCATTGGACTCATTACTGGAGGCTTTGGAGGAGTTCTTGTATTTGTAGGTGGAATCTACTATCTAATAAGCATTAAAAAATAAATAAAATAGTACTTTTTTATTTTTTTTTCTTTTTACTTTACTTAGTTTACCTTTTTCTTCTTGCACGCTTATAGGACAAAGGAATCAGTATTAAAAATATAATCAATGTATATCCACTAGTTCTTGAGGTTTCCAATCCTTCTATTTGAACAATTACTAAACCTACACCATCAACTGCAACATAAATCAAATCATTTCTTATTTCTATTTCTTCAGCTGATGAACCTACTGCAAGTTTATCTAATAGCACGGGATTTGTTTTATTTGAAATATCATAAACCTCTAATCCCGAATAACCATTTCCAAGGTAAATTAAATCATCTCTCACTTCCAGTGCAAAGGCTTCCCCTATTAAATCATGTTCTATTATGAAACTGGGTTCATTCATATCTGTGAAATCTACTATCTTAATTCCATCAAATGAAGCCGCTAAATATGCATATTCCCCAATTATATGTATATCATAACATACGCTGCCTAAATCAAATGATGAGATTTCTATTGGAGATTCAGGACTACTATAATCAATAACACGTATCCAGCTAGTTGCAGAGGTCCAATTCCAGGCAAGTGTATAGACCAAATTTTCAACTACAAAAAAATCATGACTATTTCCACCAGTAATAAAAAAACTGATATTAAGAGGTAAAGAAGGAATGTTTACATCAAGACAATATACTCCATCACCAACGCCTGCAAAAAGTAAATCATCTTTAATTGTCAAAGCCCCAACTGTTCCATGTTCGAAATCTCCAATTTTATAAGCTTGAGTAGGTTCTGACACATTGAAAATCTGTACTCCCTCAGTCCAAGCAGCGACATAAGCTATACCATTTTGTACCTCAAAATAATGTGGTAGTCCAACAGAAAAATTTCCCACTTCTTCTGGTTGAAATGGATCAGAAATATCTGCTATATGTATAAGATTATGCGAATAATCAGCAAAATAAGCATAATCACCTTCTAAATCCACATCAAAGATTATGCTTGCACAATCAACTTGACTAATTTTTGTTAAAACAATTTCATTATTTGCTAAAGAAGCGTTATTTGGATTGATAAAAAGCAAAGAAACTAATAAGAAAATTAAGACAAGAAGAATTCTATTGGATTGAATTTTCATAGCTTTAATCTTATTCATACACTTATTAAGCTAATCTACAAATCAAAGAAAGCAATTAAAATTCAAGATGTATTTATTACCGAAACTATGTTTTAGAATATAATAACTGTGAAGAATGATTTTAAGCAAATACCTTTTGAAGAGCCCTTGAGAAGTTGGTTATCTGAAAGGATTCATAGTTAGAAATATCATTGAGCTTTCTTTTCTTTGTTATTTTTCCAATTTAGAAAATCATCAGAGAACTCCCCTTGTTTAAATGGGTTCTTCTTTGTTTTTGCCATATATTCAGCAATCATATCTTCTAAATGTTCGTCGCCTTCTTGAAGTAAATCTAAAATTTTGTTTGTAAAGCTCTTATTCATCTCAGAATAGCTTTTTATAAATCTCTTTTAAAACAAGTCTATATGGTAGAAAAAATAGCTGAAAAACCCGTATTAATAACAGGAGCTAGTAGTGGTATAGGAAGAAAAACTGTAGAACTGCTGATTGACAAAGGAAAGGAAGTATATGCTGCAGCTAGAAAAGAAAAAGACATAGAAACCTTAAACAAATTAGAGAATACAACAGCTATCAAACTTGATGTAACTAAACCA
>JAGLOH010000166.1 GCA_023139025.1 Candidatus Heimdallarchaeota archaeon
ACTCTGACCAATGCCTTCTTCCTTCAATTTTTAGATGATCTAGCCAGAGTTTGTAAACTATTTCCTTGGTTGGATGAGTCATATAGTAATTTCCTTTAAAACCATGCTTAGTTAAAGCGGGCATATACCCAGAATGATCTATATGAGCATGACTTAAAAGAACTGAATCAACTTTGTGTGCTATACTATCTACTCCTTTTGGAGCAATAGACATTTGTTTAGGAACTAATTGTATGCCACAGTCTAGAAGTATATTATGATCTCTATCGTGTAGAAGAAAACTGCTTCTTCCCACATAGTCAGTGGCACCGTAAGCTGTAATATTTATATCGTTCATTATCTACGCCTTGTAATTTTGATTACTAAAAATAAAGTAATTTACCCCAAAGGTTATTTCATTATTCTCTTCTTCAATTATGCCGTAACTTCATAGTAACTAAAAACGTTTTGATGTACTTAATTGAATATTTTTTTATATAAGGATGGGTAGATTCATCTTGATACTAATGGTACCTGATAATAAAAATGGTAAACAAAAGAAGCAAAAAGAAGAAAAAAGGGATCTTCGTTCAGATATTTCAGATGCCTACAAATCATTCGATGCAGGGCTGAAGGATGCTCAAAGGAAAGATAAAGACAGAAGGAAAGAAGTCTTTGAAGAAGGAATAGAGAGGATTGAAAAGAAATCAGAAAAAGATCTTATAGCTTCTAAAATGCTAGTTGGTAAGGTACTTGAACTTCGTAAAAGAGCAGGAATGGCAGAAACAATAGGAACTGCAGGCAAAGTAAAAACTCCAATGTTGTTTGGTAAAGATGAATTCAAACAAAAACTTGTTCAAGAAATAATGGTTATAGGAACTGAAGAACTAGAAGATATTGGTAGTGCAATTACAGTTGTAAACCTAATAGATTACTTCAGGGAAACAAGACCAAACTGGAAGGTAGGAACAGGAGAGATTTTAGAAGTTATACGCAAACTGGAAGAGAAAGAAGTAATTCCACCAAAAGTAGATCTTGGAGAAGAAGAGGTTTTGATAAGATTCAAACCAATCGAAATGTCAAATGATATACAAGAAATATTAATGCTAGCTACAGGATTACCTTCATTATCAGTTGATAAAATTGCAAGTCATTTAGGATGGTCAATGGAGAGAGCTCAAAGCACAATGACGTTGATGATGAAGATGGATTTAGCAATTCTGGAAGAAGAATCTGGAGATTATTACTTCCCTGGCATTGCTAAAATGTAATATTCAAACAAGTCTTAATACGCCTAAGAAATAAGGTTTTAGTGGTTCTTGTCTCCTTTTGCGAAGAGTTTATAAAGTTTAAAAGGAAGGTATCTTGGTGAATCCCTACACTCATTTTGCAGGGATTCACCCTCCCTCCCTCACGGATCTCGATTTTAAATTACTTACTTCATTCTATACCAATGTTTAGTTCCCTTGTTTCTTTTCTCCTCATCCATTTCTGCTAGAACTTTAACTGCATAGTTAGCAGCTGTAATTGCTTCTTTTTCTCCTTTTGTTCCAAATTCATTTGTAACTCTGTTTGCATACACAGCACAAATTGCTCCAGTTCTAGCTCCATAAATTTGACCTAATGTAAATATATGAGATGCTTCCATTTCGAGATTCATTACCCCCATCTTTTGGAGGTCCGGGACAATTTTATCTGTTTTTGATATTTTATAATTTTTATATCCTGGTCTTCCTTGACCTAGGTAAAAACTGGAAGATGAAGCAGCTACCCCTAAATGATAAGTAAATCCTAAAACTTCGCATGCTTCAATAAGCGCTAGAACAACTTCATAGTGAGCTGAAGCTGGGTAATCTGCTGGTACATAATATTTGCTAGATCCCTCCATCTTGACTGCAGCTGTGTTAATTATCAGATCTCCCAATTCTAATCCTGGTTGAATAGCACCTGTAGAACCTACTCTTATGAATGTATCACAACCAATATTGAGCAGTTCTGTAATTGCTATTTCACAAGCAGGTGTTCCAATCCCAGTAGAAGTAACACTAATTGGAACTCCATGAACTTTGCCTGTATAGGAATAGTATTGTCTATGAGTAGCAATTTCTTTAAATTCCTCCCATGTTTCAGCTATTCTTCTCGCTCTCTCAGGATCTCCAGGAAGAAGTACAGATCCATTCAAATCTCCTGGTTTGCATTCAATATGATATTGTTTTCCCTCTTCGAAGACAGGTTTATCTGCTTCTATCTTTGATTTCTCTTTATCCATAATTCTCTATTAAATAATTAGAATAAAAGTTTTTCATATCATTTAGCCTTAAATTTACTATAAAAGTGAAATCCTACAATTCCAATAAGAATTAGTGATAGACTGAAAGTCACAAATAGCCAATCAGATCTGAAGAATAGTTTTTTTCCCCAATTTTTAGGTAAGGGATCTTCAAATAATGTCATGTTAGTTTGAGTAACATTAAGATACGTTCTTAGATGATTATTGCTTTCTGGAGATGCATTTATGTATTTCCAGAAGATATAAAGACCTTCAGGTAGAAATGAATCATTCCATCCATAAATGATCAAATTGATAGTACTATTTTTCAGGGTCAAACCAGGTTCTAGTTTGTGAGTTCTTATCGCTGGAGATACTATTTCACCAATTACATATGATAAGCTTGAATTCACAAAGCTAACATCTGATTTTGAATAGAGTAGCTGAATATTGCCAGATGTTAAAGCTACTGAGTTAATTTGTGGGTTCCAGATTTCTACAGTTAAAACAAAGAAGAAATTCATACCATACCCATCATGGTGAGAATCAGGATATAGAGAAATTTCGGTTATTCTAGTATAATACTTTGGATATGTGAAGCTTACAATGTTTAATGGCAAAAGAATTACCAATGAAACCAAACAAAAACCTTCTATTTTCCTATTCAAATTACTTCAATATATCGTAGAAATAGATATAAATTTATTGTAGATTAATATTTCTAAATAAGTTCTTTTGCTCTATCAAAAGAGATATTGTCTTCTTTTATCATTTGTTGAGCAATTATCTCAATATTTTCTCCTTTCGCTCCAGCAGTAATTGCTATATTTCTTGCATGCAAGTTCATATGGCCTTTTTGAATTCCTTCTGAACACAACGCCCTAAGTGCTGCTAGATTTTGAGCTAAACCAACTGCACCTAATACTTCTGCAAATTCCTTCGCACTACTAATACCCATTATTTTGAAAGAAAGTTTGTAAATTGGATTAACATTCATTGCTCCACCAAGGATTCCTACTAAAGTTGGTACTTCAAGATAACCTACTAAATCACCCTCTTTATTCTTCTCAAATCTAGACAATGATCTGTATCTTCCTTCTTTTACTGCAAAGGCATGAGCTCCTGCTTCTACAGCTCTTGTATCATTACCTGTAGCTAGTAGAACAGCTGTTATTCCATTCATAATCCCTTTATTATGAGTTGTACATCTGTAAATATCATGGTCTGCAAAATCATGTGCTAAAAGAATTTTATCAACAATATCTTCTCCCCCCAAATCTTCCTTATCAAAAACAGCTTTGACTTTAACCAATCTTTGAACTGCATAATTAGAGATTATTTTAAGTAAAACTTTACCAGAAGTGAAGTCTTCTATCTCAGATTTGATTTTCTCTAACATTGTATTAACTGCATTGGCTCCCATAGCATCTTTTACATCTACAATCAAATGAACGACTAGGTATTTCTCAAGTTTTCCATCTACTTCCCGAATCTCAATATCTATGGCTCCCCCTCCTAGATCTACTAATTTTTCGTTTGTTGAATTAGCAAGTTCTAGTAAATTATCTTTATTCCTAAGAATATTTGAAGAAGCTGTTTTGAAATCTTCTATGCCTAAAATTTGGATTTGTCCAATAGCTATCGAACCTGTATATTCTACTCCAAATCCACCATTCTTTCTAGCTATTTTTGCTGCGTGACTTGCAGCTGCTACAATCGAAGACTCTTCCACAGCCATTGGGACAAGATGATCCCTTCCATTGACAGTAAAATTGGTTGCTATACCTAGTGGTAAAACAACTCTACCAATTACATTCTCAATCATGTAACTAAGAGTTTCATCTCTGATACCTTGTCCTTTTAGAAGAGCAATTTCTTCATTAGATAGATTGCATAAATCTACAATCTTATTTCGTTTTTCTTCTAGTGAGAGATTGTGAAAATTCGGTATTCGAGAACTAAATGGCATGATAAGCTCTTCAGCTACTAAGTTAATATCTTTTTCCCAAATCTATAATGTTTGATGTCATTCGAATTAACAAAATAATAGGAATAGAGGTTAATGGTACAGGTACAAAAACCGCTCCATATAGTAGAGAAACACTTGATTATAGTACCCCGAGAAGTAAAGATCATTGGCATGACCAGCAAACGGAAATATTAATACTGCACAATCGCTTCTTCCCAAATCACTATATGTTTTCTGAAATCTTAAAGACTCTCTGATTAGGTTATCTTTAGCTCCTTGAAATAGTAAACTTGGAGGGGAGTCAGATACTACTAAAAGATTTGGATCAGCCCATTCTGCTTTACTACCAACAGCAAAATCTGCGGTAATATTGTTTGCAGGATAATAAGGAATCAATCCTTTAATTGTCATTGCATTGGAAAAAGTACTAGTATAGTTTCCAGAATCTATGCTTAAAGCTACAGCACCGGTAAATTGACCTCCTGCTGAACCTCCTGAAATGAAGACTGAATCAAGATTAGACCCATATTCAGAAGAATGAGTTTCTAAGAATAGAGTGAAATTACCAATATGTCGCATCATATCATCTAGTGTAAAATTACCAAAAACATATTCAGGACCCACTGAAAATCCTCCCATCAGATTAGACACGTTATTTAATCCATACTGAATATCGAATACACAATATCCTTGAGCAGCTAGATATCTATTCATCATTCTTATGTTCATTAAATTCTTATCCCCAAGAACCCAACCACCACCGTGTATTCTAATAATTGTTGAATTTTCACCAGGCAATCCAACACCACCGTTAGGTGGCAAATATGCATCAAAGAAGAGTTGTATATTTTGGTCAACTGAATAATTACTAGTACTTCCATCAAAATACAATATATCTGGAATAATGACACAAGAAGGATTTCCACTACCTAGAAAATACCCTGTCAATTGAAATGGATTTTTCAGGAAGAAATCCTTGAAACCAGATGAATCGATTGTAGTTTCCCAGCTTCCTCCAAAATATGGATTATATGCTTCTGAGAAATCAGTATACGCTGCTGCACTGAAAGATGGAGTTGATAATAAAGGAATAAAACACAATATGGCTATAGTAAATCCTAAAACTGAAATAGATATTATTTTAGTTTTGAAAAATTTAGAATACCTACGGATTGTGT
>JAGLOH010000167.1 GCA_023139025.1 Candidatus Heimdallarchaeota archaeon
AATTGGATTGGAAGAAATTCATGGAATATAAATTCGAATCTGAAGAGATAACATTTATGGAGAAAATACTTGTCTTAGTCGCAGGAGGGATTGAATCAGGAAAACTTACCTTTGAAGATCTAGATATCCTCAATGTTCTCGGTTCTCTTGCTCAGAAACTAGAGATGATTGAAGAGACAATTGTATTTTATCAAACTGTAGTTAAAATTGATTCAAAGAATGTTGTTTCTATGTATAATCTGGGTCTTCTTTACGCTAAAATAGGTAAATTTGATGAAGCTATTCAACAGCTTAAAACTATTCTACAATATGATGAGAGCCATCTTGCTACTATAATCAAATTAGGGGATATGTTTTTCCACGGTAAAAATGATTTTGATTCAGCTGCTGAATACTATCAACGAGCTTTTGATCTCCAACCAGATGACTGTCAAACAGGTCTCAAGCTTGCATCAGTTCTAAGTAAGAAAGAATCATTTGAAGAAGCAACTCACATTATTTTTACTCTTTTGAAAGATAATAATGAAGATCCTGATTTATGGTTAAATTATGCTGTTTTACTCGTTAAACAAGTGAAATTCGATGAAGCTTTAGAAGCTTATAATAAAGCTCTGAATCTCGCTCCAGAAGACTGGAACTTCCGAGAAAAAGCTGAAAGCGAAAAAGATAGAGTAGAACAGATAGTTAATGCGCCAGAGTATACAGAAATCGATGATGAAAATCTCAAAGTTATGGTTGGCGAAGATAAGAAAATCAATTTGATAAAATTATTCATATTTGCACAAGACCCGCTTGAAGATGAGGTGTTTATGGCTATCTTTGACTGGTTTAAGACAAGTAAACAAAAATACCAAGTTGCTGAAGGAATTATGCCAAAGTATGGAAGTATTATGAATCCTGAAGAATTCCCACTTGACCCATTAAGAGCTCAATCTTTTGCAGAAATAGTCTGGGGAGAACAGTTTGAATCAGAACTATTATTAGCGACATTCCATCATGAATTGTATGATTTGGATAATTATGGTAAGATAATCTTTTTTATGGAAGCAGAAAGTTAAGACTCAATTTGCTTTAGCATTATTTTTTGTTACTCCCATATTTTTGAAGTAATTTCTTGCTATATTTAACAAGAATTGTATATCTTCTCTTGTTATTAGCTTGAACACTAGAACAGCTATTGCGAAAACAATAGTAGCTATACCAAACGAGATCAGTATGTTTAGATTATTGTTAAGGAAAGTAAATGCTAGGTAATAGAGAATAGCACCAATACTTGCTGAAAATACCATTACACCAAAGAGAGATGACGTTATTTTCTTTGGATAATCAACTTTGAAATATCTTTGAGAGACAATAGCTAACCCCAAAAAATAAATTGTTCTTCGAACTAGATAAGCTGCACCTAAAGCTAACAAACCATCAAACGGCATAATGAAGTAAGCAGTAAGTACTGCAAGTAAAACTGCAACAACTCCCACTATCAAGTTCCAATAATTTTTGAAGTATAAGGAATGACCATAATTCCGGATATTTCCCATATATTGTACGAATATTGATAACAGAAGAAGTGGTATGACGGCTAAACTAGGTAAATAATCCACTAATGTTAATAGAAGTATAATGTATGGAGAAAAAGCAAATAAAATCAGAACTATTGGAAACATGAAAATCAAGAATAATTTGAAGATCTGAATAGACATTTTTCTCATTGAATCATAATCATCACGTTCGAAAAATTTCAAAATTACAGGTCTGTAAACCAGACCAAAGATGTTGCCGGCTATAAGAAAGAGATTCACAACTGTGAGAGCCCCATACCGGTACAAAGCTATTACTTCAGTACCTGTTAAGTTGATTGCATTTGACAACATAAAACCTGGGATTTTAGCTACTGGTAAAGCAGGATTAAGCCAAGTTTGTGATGTAATATAAAGTAAAATTGCTAAATCAAATCCATACATTAAGAATCCATTTATGTATACTGGCAAAGAATATTCTAATATCTTCTTCAATTCAGCTTTAGAGAATTTTCCAATTCCAATATCGCGGATAATCACAACCACACTAAAAACAGCTACAGATATCTCTGATACAGCTAAACTTGCTACTAAACCAAATACCCCCCATTTAAAAACTAAAACGAAAAGAATACCAAAAGGTAATTGAAGTACAACTCTCATTAAGATGATAACAGCGTAAAATCTGCTGTTTTGTAATGAAGTTGCAATTGAAAAGCATATAGTACTGAATAGTTGAGCTATAACAAATCCAGCAACCAAAATTAAAGAAAATACGAATCTATCAGAATTCGGAAATAAAAATTGTTGTCCAGTAACAAAAAATGCTATTAGAATTCCTAAAATGACTATAACTTCCATTATAATAAAAGAAACAAATCCAGTGAAAATGAAATCCTTCAGATTTTCAATAATGCCTTTTGTTTTATACCGAATTGCATATCTGTTTATCGCAGAAGGAAAACCCAAAGCTGCAAAACTCATGATTAAAGTTATTGCTGATAGGATAACTGTATATTCTCCCATTTCATTTAAAGATAAAACATTTGTGAAAATTTTAGTAAAAACAATTCCGAACATCTTTGCAATCAAGAAAGATATTAAGAAAGTGACGATAAACTTCGTACTACTTCCTTGATCAAGTAAAGTTTTTTCGGTTGTTGTTTTCATATAATCACGTTAAAGATAGTATTGTAGGGGTGTATCTCTTTTTAAAAATATCTAATTAGATTAGGATGAAAAACATTTCCTAAGAGTTTGAAAAAGACATCTAGAGTGCAAAGATTGATTTTGAGAAACTATTTTATATGTGGTATATGAGTTCTATGTTCCCTGAAACAACAAAAACAAAATTTACTTAGAGCAAAGAATATAACACATAAAAACTTACGCTAGAATTTCGAAGATTCAACCGAAGGAGTCTACGATTATATGGATCAGAAATTCAAACCAAAGTTATTTGAACATGATAATCTGAATGATTATTAAACAAAACAACCAAATATTTTAATAAAAACAAACTATGTTTATTTTAATATTCAATTAATAGGTGGTTTAGATGAAAAATTGGAAAGAAGAATTTCTCAAATGGATAGACTTTGAGCCTAATGAATTTCATCAATTTGTATGGATAAGAGGTAAGCCGAAAATTGGTGAGAATGTTTACATCGGTTTTTTTTCTGTCATAAACGCAAAAGATAGTTCCATTGAAATTGGAGATAATTGTGATATCTCTACTTTTGTAAGTATAAGCTGTGCGGATAGTCACAAAAGGTGTATTGGGCTTTCAGAAGAAATTGAAAGGAAACCTATAGTTCTAGAAAATAATGTTTTTGTTGGTTCTCATAGTGTAATAAAAGGAGGAGCTCATATCGGACATCACTCAGTGGTAGCAGCTGCTACAGTCGTTGATCCTGTAAAAATACCGCCTTACTCACTTATAATTGGGAATCCTATGAAAGTTAAGGAAGGATATTATAAGGATAAACTCTGAGCGAGTTTATTCGATTAAATCCCAGCTTAAAGGAGTTCCCTTTTTTATGTTATCTTTAGTTTTTTTCCCAAGAACATTCTTGAGCTCCTTTGGATGAAGTCCATAACCAGGTCTTACAGATCTCACATTTTCTTCAGAAAGTATTTCACCTTTTTCAATATCCTTTGAAATAAAAAGAGAACGAGATAATTCTTTGTTTTTTTCCATTTTTGTTGTTACAGTATATTCCTCTTTTCCTAGTGATTTTTCCACTTCTCTGATTGACTTTACCATCTCTTCAAATTCTGTTGGTTCAAGAGAAAAAGCAGAATCAGGACCCCCTTGATTTCTATCTAAAGTCAGATGTTTTTCAATTAAACATGCACCTAAAGCTACTGAAGCTACAGGTACAGAGATGCCTAGAGTATGATCTGACAGCCCCACTAACTTTCCAAAAGTTTCCGAAAGATAGGTGATATTTCTTAAATTGATATCTTCTAAAGGGGAGGGATAAGAAGAAGAACATTTAAGCAAAATGATATCTTTGTTTCCAGCTCTCTCGCATGCTTTGATTGCTTCCTGTATATCCTCTTCAGTAGCAATTCCAGTTGAAATAATAACTGGTTTGGATTTTGAAGCTACATATTCAATCAGAGGGATATCAGTAATTTCAAAAGAAGCTACTTTAAACGCAGGAACATTTAATTTTTCCAGAAAATCAACAGCAGATTGATCAAATGGAGAAGAGAAAAATATCAAACCTAATTCATTAGCAAGTTCTTGCAGTTTTGGTTGCCAATCCCAAGGTGTATAAGCTTCTTGATAAAGTTCGTAGAAGGTTTTTCCATCCCAGATAGTGCCTTGTTTAAGCTTAAAGTATTCGTTATCACAATCTAGAGTAATTGTATCAGGAGTATAGGTTTGTAGTTTGATCGCATCAGCTCCTGCCTCCTTTGCAGCTTTAACAATTTTTACAGCAAGATCATAATCTTGTAAATGGTTAGCAGATAATTCTGCAACTATAAAAACGGGATGACCTTCTCCAATCAACCTATTTCCTATTTTTACTTCTTTCATAAGTGCACCTGGTCTGGATTTCTTGGAAATTATATAATTGACATATGTTAATCTCTATTAAAATATTTTTAAGTAAATGAGTCTAATTCTTAAATATAAGTTATCTTAGGAGTCAATTAGATGAACAAAAAGATTATAGCTGTTGTTCAAGCTCGAATGGATTCATCACGATTACCAGGCAAATCTTTGTTAAAAATAGGTAATTGGGCGATTATAGAGTTAGTAATGGAAAGAATAAAGCAATCTTCTGAAATTGATGATGTAGTTCTTGCTACTTCGATTAACCCAAAAGATGATGTTTTAGCAGATTATATTCAAAATAAAGGGTTTACAGTCTTTAGAGGGTCAGAAGAGGATGTTCTCAGTCGATTCTACAACTCTGTAAAGAACTTTAAGCCAGATGCAGTTCTTAGAGTAACAGGTGATTGTCCACTAATATCCCCTAAACTAATTGATATGTCAGTTAAAAAATTCAATGAGATGAATGTAGATTATTTTTCATTAGCAATAGGGGAAACCAAGGAAAGAGCATTTCCTAGAGGTTTTGATGTTGAAATAGCTAGTTTTGCAGCTTTGACTGAAGCGATGAATGAAGCAGAAGAAAAATATGAGAGGGAACATGTAATGCCCTTTCTTTATACAAATGAAGATAGATATACAACTTATTATCTAGAACCACCACAGGAACATTCTAGACCCGGTTACAGATTATGTGTAGATACGCAAGAAGATTATGAGACTATACTAAAAATCTATACTAATTTTCAAGAAAAATTGATTAATACTGATTTTGTGGAAATAATAAGTTTTCTTGATGATA
>JAGLOH010000168.1 GCA_023139025.1 Candidatus Heimdallarchaeota archaeon
TTGGAAACAAACGTTTAAATCAATCTGATTTCAATCAATTCATTGATGACTGTCAAAAATCACTTTGGGATAGATTTCATCATTAATGAAGACGAAATTTATCTAGATTCTGCAACTGTAGGAAGACTACCTCGGTCCTCAGTATCTGTTATGAGTGATTTCTATTTCAAACATGGAGGGGGGATTAGCAGGGGCACACATAGAATTGCAATCAATGCTAGTCGTACACTAGAGAAATCTCGTTCAACTATCGGAGATATCTTCTCCGTTGACAAGTCACGTGTCTCTTTTCTACCATCAAGAGAAACCGCTATGTTTAATGCACTTTTTTCTCAAAGATTCGATAAAGAAAGTGAAATTATTGCTAGTTCTCTCGATGATCATTCAGTAATAACACCACTCTTGAATTTGAATAAATTCTGTGGAACGCAGCTAAACTTTACAGGAATAGAAGAAGAAATCGATTTAGTTTCTTCCATTCAAGCAAAGATTGATTCAAAAACAAAAGCAATCGTTCTGTCATCCCTAACGCTAGGAATGGGAGTTCAAAGAGATTGGAAAAGTTTATCTCAATTAGCAATTGATAATGAATTATTATTTATCTTAGACATATCAAATGGAGTAGGCCATGCAGCTTATAATTTCGATAAGATTTCTCCACACATCATCATCTCATCTGGAGATATAGGTGCTCTTGGTCCTCATGGATCAGCATTTCAAATCATTTCAGATGGAAAAGGGAAAGAATTCAATCCAGTTTTAATAGGTGGAGGGGCTGTTGTTTCCGTAAATGAATCTGACTATAGATTATCATCAGCTCCAAATAAATATGAACCAGGATCACTTAATATCGCCTCTATTTCTGGTTTAGCAAATAGTCTGCAACTGCTATCAAATGTTGGTTTTGAAAAAATCAAAAAACATGAGCAAGAATTAAGGAAAATTCTTAATGATGGCCTCAAAAATATTAACAAGATAGATATTGTTGAGAAAGATGGTTTATCATATGGTCCTGTTATTTCCTTCTTTAGTGAAGATATTGATGCTCATGATATAGCAATTATCTTAGAAGATTTGGCTAACATTTATGTTAGAAGTGGAGCATTATGTTCTCATCTTTTTATGGATGAATTAGAGCGAGAATCACTAGTTCAAGTTTCTACTCATCTGTATAACACAAAAGAAGACATCATTACTTTTCTAGAAACATTAGAATCAATAATGGTAGAAATATGAGGAGAAAATCATAGGTCACCTTAGCTTCTTTCTGGCATCGCAAATGCTTTACCAAATGCCTTACGATCATCCTCTAGATTTTCCCTAATTTGTTATATTCTTATTAGTATTCAAACCTTTTGATTTCATAGCAAGGAAGATTTTAAAACCTACTATGAATAAATCTAACAGAACCATGACGATTACTACAAGATTTGGAATTGAATTTAACCTAAAACCTGACCAAATTTATCTAGATTCTGCTACAATTGGTAAAATTCCTGTTTCCTCTTTGAAGAAAATACAAGAATATTACAAAAACGGAGGAGGAGCGCCTGTTAGGGGGGTGTACAGTGAAATTTCTTCTAGCAATCGACTTCTGGAAAAAAATAGGCAATCACTTTCGAGAATATTCAATGTAGAATCATCCCAAATTTCATTTTTTCCATCAAGAGAAACGGTTCTAACAAGTGTCTTTCATTCATTACCGAATATAGGTGAAAAAAGAGTTGTTACTAGTATTCTAGAGGAGCATTCTATTTTAGCTCCAGCAATAAAAGTGAACAATTCTTTTGGTACAGAGATTGATTATCTGAATATTGAAGATGAAACAAACCTTGTTGAGAAAATTAGTGAAAGAGTACATTCCCCAAAAGACATTGTGATTCTTTCTTCTTTAGCAGCTACTAATGGTGTGAAGAGAGAATGGAATAAGATAGCTAAAATCTGTAAAGAAGTGGATGCCACATTCATTCTAGATATTAGTTATTCAGTGGGCCATGAAGAAATTATGTTTGATAAAGAAACACCAGATATAGTTGTATCTTCAGGATGCATGGGTGCCTTAGGTCCTGCTGGTGCAGCATTCCAGATAACTAATAATGAAATCTATAATGAAATGGATCCTTTAATTGTTGGAGGAGGATCAATAATTGCACTTGAAGAATATTCCTACCTACTTAGTTCTTCAGGTTCGAAGTTTGAAACAGGAATAGTTAATGTTGCCAATATAAATGCAATGATTAATAGTCTAGAACTATTATCGAATTTTGGGTTATCAAAGATTCAAGAGCATGAGAAAAAATTACATTCTAAGCTAAGAACTGGTTTAGAAAGCATTCCTTCAATTAAGTTAAACAAAATTGAGGGAGCTGAATATGGACCAATTTTGTCGTTTGGTAGTGAAAAAATTGAAGCACACGATTTAGCTATGGTTTTAGATGATATGAAAAATATACAAGTAAGAAGTGGAGCTTTGTGTTCTCACCTATATATGTATGAACTTAAATTCAATGACTTAGTAAGAGTATCGACTCATCTTTACAATACTGAGGATGAGATACAAATTTTCCTAGAAACAGTTGATTCCTTAATAAGAACATAGTTTGTGTGAATTTAAAAAAAGATTACATGGAAAGGATTAAAAGAAGGTTAGATTGTTTTTATCTAACTCTAGCACGCATAGTCTAGTGGTAGGACTCAGCCCTCCCACGGCTGAAACCCGAGTTCGAATCCCGGTGCGTGCACCATGATTGTTTTAAAAAGTGTGGATTTGTTAAGATTTATTTTGACACAATAGACTAACTTTTAAAAGACAATTTACTAGTATTCATTGAACAGAAGGTGTAAATATGGCGAGATGCCCAGATTGCGGTGGCGAAGTAAAATACAAAGCTCCTTTTATGGTTTGCTTAGATTGTGGTCTTTCTTTCAAGAGAGGAGAGCTCGATAACGTTAAAACTACAGTTCGTAATGAACAGAAAAAAATTGTTGGTGAATCTACTGAAGAAATAGAAAGAAAAGATAGAGAACGTAAAAGAGCATATCATGACTGGTATATGAAAAAGGAGGACAAATAGTTGACAATTATTGCTCAACACATGAAATGTGATTTTAGAGATCGATGTGCCTCCTGTAGTAAATATCTATGGTCACCTAAACAAACAGGAAGATATTTTTATTGCAGAGATTGTAAATCTGAAATTCTCTGTGACCGTGGTTTAATTCAGAACTTTTCTACAGACCGAGATGGGATTATCCAAAAGAAAAATCTCTGTATGAAATGCAACAACGAAGTTGTGGAGAAAATGTGGCCTGAAGAAGCTTTAGAAATATAAAAGTAATAAAAGAAAAATGATCCTACTCGATGATAATATATAAACCAGGATCATCCATTATGTAAATTAGTTCATCAGGATTTTTAGACATATATTTTGAAATTGCTCTTCTTAGCGTATCTACAGGAGATTCTTCAGGGTTTTTTATAGGATCAACTCGATAGTACTTTCTTAATTGTTCGGCATCCCAATCTGAGATCATTTTCAGATTTCCTTCTCCAATCATCTTTACAATTCTCATAGTATCTACGGGTTTTTGGTTTCCTATTTTGAATGTCTCAGTTGTACAGTAATTATCTAAAATATACTCAAGAGCTTCTTGGAGAGGCATATCACCTGTTTCTTTCATTACTTGTTCGTAATTAGGGTTGCCTATGCCATCTGGAAGAGGTGCAACCGCTAGAATTTCTCCCTTGCCATCGTGCTTAACCGCATTCCAAGCAGCGTGGATTCCTTTACCAGCTTGATAGAGATTAATACCCCAGCTTTGCATTCCACTAACAACAATTCCTGCAGCTTTTGGTAATCGTAGAGTTCTCATCTTAACAATATGTTTTTTTGCTTCATCATGTAATTCTACTAAATCACCAGTACTAATGTAAACTATTTTTCCTTCTGTAACTATTGTATCAATACCGAAAATTGTTACTTTTGTTTTAAGAATATTGACCATATTTTTAATATCAGTAATTACTGGGTTTTCTTCTGTTCCTCCTAGTTTACAACCAGGATGGAAACCTAGTTTTCTGTCAAACATTTTAGGATGGTTTTGCCTTACAGTGTTTCTAGTAGCAATTCCAGGACATATTTCTTTAATAGTTCCCGCTACACCAGCGAAATAGTGTAATTCGCTATCAGTTATTGGAACCAATATTGATGCCTCAAAAGCTAATTTATCAAATTCCATGGGAGTTCCAGCATCACTTTCTCCAACATAGACGCCTTCTATATCACAATCATGTGAAACTATTTGTGATCTATATTCTTCAGAGATTTGCTCTCCAAGTATCTTTGTAAATTCCGACTCCTTTGGAAGTCTGTGTGTGCCTGTAGCTATTAGAATTCTGATATCCTCTTTCAAAACGTTTAGAGAAAGGACTTTTTCAATCATTATGGGTAAAATTATTTTAGTATGATTATTCGGTCTTGTGTAATCATCAACTACAAAAACAATAGGTTTACTATTTTGATATTTCTGTTCAACAAGCTTATCAAAGGAGAGGTTATATCCCAATGGATTGGATAATTTTCTCAGTAAAGCTTCCTTAACTGTTCCTTCAAACATTGGGGTTTTAGAAAATTCTGGAGGATGTAAAAACTTAGTTTGATCTTTATATTGACTTGGTACAAATCCATTAATGATTTCTGAACCCCACGATATAGGAGTATCCAAATAATCTGTCATAAGCTTCCCACCTACAAAGTGTATATAAAATCTATCCTTTGGACAAAAATCTGTTATTCAGCAATTACTTTTTAACTATCTTTATTATTCAGACTTCATGGTAATCCATGAGGTAAATTTGCATCCATCTAGAAGAGTAAATATACGCGTTCTAGTGGTAGCTAATCTTATTTCAGGATTGATTTTTGGCTTCTACAATGTAATTTTACAGCCTTTTATTGTTAAAATGATTGAGTCAACTGGAAAAAATGTTAATCCTGAAGAAACTCTTGGCTTGATCATGACAGCAGCAGCTCTTATCCAAATTATACCGATGATTTTTGCATCAAAAATAAGTGATAAAATAGGCAGAAAAAGAGTAGTTCTTGGAAGTTTTATCTTTCTTCCAATCTCAATGTTATTATTTGGTACTTCAGGGCTTCTTTCCATAAAATATCCATTTTCCTATTATTCCTTTGGAGCAAACTTTCCTCTTAAAATAGCTAGTTTTTCTGAAATTGCAACAACTGGTTTTCCTATGACTTACGCACTTGCTGTAGCATTTTTGGGTTTATCCTGTGTATCTATT
>JAGLOH010000169.1 GCA_023139025.1 Candidatus Heimdallarchaeota archaeon
CCAAAATAAACATTATCAATTCCAGGGGTTGATTTAATTGATGATAAAAGATAAAGGATTGCATCTTTATTTACTTCTTTAGATTTTGAAGACATATAACCAAAGGAATTTGGTGTAATAAAACGGATATCGTTTAGCTTTTGAGTTCCCATCCATTTTACTACATCTAGAATTATTTCAGGAGATCTATGCCTTGTTCTATGTTTGAAAAGTTTCGGAACTTGACAAAATGTACACCCAAAAGAACACCCCCTGCTTATCTCCAAAGGTGGATAAAGCTTCCTTTTCGGGGATAGGAAGGGATAATCATCCAGAACTATGGGGTCAGGTCTTTTAGTTAAACGTAATGAGTTATCTTCCAAAAACCCAATACCAGGAGTTCCAAATAAGTCTTCATTGTCCTTAAATCGTCTAACAAACTCAGTAAATGAGTATTCTGCTTCCCCAATAAAAACAAAGTCAAAACCAGATTTTAATGTTGTAAGAGGACTACCAGTAGGATGACTTCCACCTGAGATGAAAGTTACTTTATCTAATTCCGATTTATTTAGTGAGGAATAAATTTTCTTCATCCGGGTATAAATATCTTCAAATTGAGTTGTTCTAAATGAAAAACCTACAATGAGTTTTTCATATTTATCTAAGAGCTTTCGGATTTTTGATGTATTAAGATTTTTTTCAAGCAAGAAATCCAAATTTCGAAAATCAGTATTAGCATCTATAGTTGCAACTAAAGGTGTAAGACTGTAGAAATTCTTCTTAGTAAAATCAAATACAATTGCTGATGTCATATAATCACAATTTATCTCCAAGTAACTTCCACATCTTCAGGTCTGAAATGTTGGTCCACTATTGTGTCCTCAAATTCAGTCGTCACACCCGATTGCTTCATTAAAATCCCTAACCATGCTATCATTACACCATTATCTAGAGCAAGATCAGCATTAAGACCTCTAAAAGAAGCATCATGGGAACTAGCCATTTCTTCAAGCATTTCTTTTAGTCGCGAATTAGCTGCTACACCACCACACACTAAAACTTCTTCTTTTTTTGTATGAGCTAAAGCTCTTTCTGTAACTTCAACTAACATAGAGAAAACTGTTTCTTGGAGACTAAATGCGATATCTTCAAGTGGGTGTTTCTTACTATTCAATAATCGGGTAACATGAGTAAGAATACCTGAAAAAGAAACGTCCATTCCTTTTATCACATAGGGGATGGAAACATAGGTTGAACTTTTCAATGCTTCTAGCTCGATCATTCTCCCCATTGGATTCTCTTTATCACTTAAACCAGCATTTCTTCCGAAAACATCTAAACAATTTCCTACTGGTATATCTATTGTTTCACCAAATACCCTGTATCTTCTTTCAGAAAACGCAATGACTTGTGTATTTCCTCCAGATACATACAGAACAACAGGATCATCAAGTTCTCCAACTAATCTTCCAATTTCAACATGTGCAATTGGATGGTTCACTGCCATTAGTGGTTTACCCAAGGATAAAGAAAGGGTTCTTGCAGTAACGGCACCTATTCTTAAACAGGGTCCAAATCCCGGTCCTTTTGTAAAAGAAATCAAATCAATTTCTTCAGGTTTAATGCCTGATTCATGAAAAGCATCTTCTATTGCTTTGGGCATTGTAGAGGAGTGATATTCCGAAGCTTCTCTTGGGTGAATTCCGCTTCCATAAGGGGGTTTATAGGTTCTTCTAACATTAGATAACACATTTCCTTTGTCATCTATAATACCAACGCCCAATTTATCAGCAGAGCTTTCTATTCCTAGAGAAATCATTGATATCACTCTGACTACGTTAGTTTAAAGGTTTCTTTTTGAAACTATTTAGTAATCTTTAATATGTCTGAATTATAGTTCTTTATGATGCCCCACATAATAGAAGCTGTTTTTCCTTGGGAAAAACAAAAAAAAGCTGTTATGAAGAAAAATCAAGATTTGGGCAATTTACTTAAGATTAATTTTGTATTCACGTATTTCCTACTCTTTGTATTCACAGTTTTAGGGAAACTTTATCCTTTACTCAGAATCTTCGATATGAATTTATTAGGGTACAAAAGTTGGTTAGTAGAATCCTTAGGATATTTAGTATACAACTGGTGGATTAGCATAATTTTATTCTTCAGTTCTTTAGTAATTTCTATTTTTCTATCACTGTTAATAACAAAAACAAGTATAGGGATATTTAGAAGTTACTTGGAATATTTAAAAATTGACTTCAAAGATAAACAGCGAGGTTTAATTGTTAAAACAATTATCAAAGATATAGCAATTATAGCAGGTTTTTCTCTTATGGTTTTTCTAATTTTAGAATTCATAACGTTTGCAGTTAGCTCTCTAATAGCTTCATTTGTTCTTCCAATTGTTTATACTTTAGATGAAACTTCTCTTGCTAATGTTTTTCTCTCTATTTTACTATCTCATATCATCTTCTTTCCTTTATTTGTCTTTATTTACCAAAAAACGATAAACAAAAAACTAGTCCCAACTGATACATTTAATTTTAAAGAATTTATGAAGGAAGACGGGGAGGTTGATATGGAAAAGTGGAGATCAAGAACCTGGGGAAAAAAACCATATACGTTTAATTGGGAGGAAGAAGAGGTATTTCCAATTACATGTTTTTCATGTGGGTCTATTATATCAAGCGATTTAATTGTCTGTCCTATATGTGATGCTGATTTAGTTAAGGAAATTGAGGAAATTGATACTGAATATTCAGCTGAAAATACTGAAGAAGATAATAATCTAGACATTGTCAATGACAACAACTATGAAGAAGAAAAAAGCAATTCTTAAATTAAACAAGATAGTTACTTCATCTATTAACTCCAAATATAATGCCTGCAGCAATCATACCCAGAATTAAAATTAATAAGAGTCCAGGGAAGAAACCATTACGTATCCTTGTTTTTCTCAAGCAACCAAGGCACAAAATTATTTCTTCTTGCTGGTGTGTTTGTGATTGAAACATCGCTAATAATGCATTTGTTTGCCAGTAAGTTTTAGAGCATTCATCACAAATAGGAAGCTTACATCTATTACATTCATTGACTGCAGTATATTTTGTATGAATATAACATGTATTTTCTGACATTTTAATCACTTTATTGCCTCAGCCAAAAGTCGATCATCAATGATCAGGTCGTTGCAACTACATCATTGGCAAATAAGGATTATTTTGTGAATTTTAAAGAATTCCTATTGCGATGAAACTAGGGAAACAATTTTATCCACTACAAGTTGTCGAAGTTTTTTTATTGTATTTTCACCTTTGATTGTTTCAATTAAAGGCAATTTGCGTATTTTAGTTTCATTAATAAGGAGCTCATGAATCTTTCTGATATTCTCGAAATGATTGAGCAAATCTTCTTTTTCTTGAGTATATTGAGAACTTAGGTTTTCTCTATGCATCTCAGGATCTGGAACAGCTATTGTGATGTAAAGCACATTTGGCTTATTTAAAATAGTTTCATCAAAGAATGCTGGTAGTAAATGTTCCCCTTCTACAATAATCGATACTGACTCTTTTTCAGCCCTAGATAAAATTGCTTCAACACCTATGTTAACTAGTTTTGAGTGATTCTCAAATCCTATAAGTACTTCATCAAAACGACTACTGTAAATTGGTCGAAGAGTCTGATAAGCCTTATAGGATGAAGAATGAAGCTCAGGCATCACATCTGCTGAAAGAACCTTTCTTAAAATATCGCGAACTACTTGAGTTCCTATAACATGTTGAATACCCAAGTCTCCAGCTATTTGTCTGGAAAGAGTGCTTTTTCCAGCACCAATTGCACCAGATATAAGAATCCACAGAGGAATATTGGAATCTCTCCACTGTTCGATCATCAAATATTTATTGCCAATACTAACATCTTGTGAGTTATTTAAATGAGAAGAAACAATTTCATCTAGTTTCTGTTTACTAATAGTTTCTTTTTGGAGGTTTGTTAAATCATTATAAATCTGAATCGAGAATTCATAACCTTCTGAGAGTGAAAAACCAATCATTCTTAGTTTTTGGGCTAGAATCCCTCTAGAAAATAACTGCTTTGTTTTTCCTTGAATATAGATTTGAGGTCCTTTCTCCATTTTCTTATCACGGCAAATTAACTTTAAAGAGAAGTATAATTAAACTGTTAAAAAGTTAACTTTTTAGATAAGATTGCTATTATTTTGTTTAATGACTAGTAATAATTCCAAAGGTTTTCTTAGAATTAAAACGAAGAAAGACAAGTATGAGTACTTCTCAAAAGGCATATTGTCTTCATCTTTGTATTCTATTGGAATTAGCGCTAATCTTGCTTTAGAGGTAGCAAATCAAGTTGAAGAAGAAATTAGTTCAGCTTCCGAAACACCCTCTAAGAAAAAGCTAATTAAGATCATAACATCAGCAATTGAAAAAATAGACAAACGTTTAGCTGAGAGATATATAGTTTTTGAAGGAGAGGAGAAATACAAACCCATCATTGTCTTATTAGCTGGAGTCCCCGGAATTGGTAAAAGCACTCTATCTGTAGATCTTTCAAAGAGACTTGAAATAACAAACATAGTTGGGACAGATATGGTTAGAGAGATTCTCAGACAGACAATTTCATCGAATCTAATACCTGAATTACATAGTAGTAGCTATGAAGCTTATAAGTACTTGAAACCAATGATAAATCCAATCTTACGACAATCAATAGTTGGTTATGAAGAACAATGCAGGCATGTGATTGTTGGCGTGGAGGCTGCTATTCAATCAGCTTTGTACTCTAGAGAAAACACAATTATTGAAGGTGTTCATATTGCTCCCAATATTCTAAATCGTTCAGTTCTTGATGAATCACATGTCTTGATGATACTTTTCTATTTAGAAAATGAAGAAGAACATCTGCGAAGAATTCAATCAAGAGGTTCAGAAGTCGAACAGAGAGGTGCAGACAGATATCTTAGCTCATTTCAAGAGATAAGAAAAATCCAAACTTATCTTGTTGAAGAAGCAAACAAACTCAATATCCCCATAATAGAGACTTCAGATGGAGCAATAGCTATAGAGAAAATTATGGACATTGTCTGGGAAAGAGTTTTGTTTCTTGAAAATAAGGTAAAGGAGTAAAAAGCTATTTTAGTCTGTGCTTTTTACATTACATTTCAAACTAGGAATAAGCGGTAATTCTATTTCAAAACCAACTACAGGCACCCAAATCTGATTATTTTCAAGTATACTTGGATGAATTTCTCCTATAATTCCACATTTTTTGTTCTCTATTAGTATCAACCCACATCTTCCTTCA
>JAGLOH010000017.1 GCA_023139025.1 Candidatus Heimdallarchaeota archaeon
GATTTATTCTTTAAGTGAAAAAATTGCGGGAATTGAAGAGATTAGTAATCCCTATCAGGACTATCAGGAGAATTTTGAAACCATATTTAATGAAACATGGATTAATCTAAAATATCCAATTGCATATAATTTGACTGAACCAATTCCATATAGATATGCTGAATTTTTCGGAGATTTATACATAAAAGTATTTTTTTCCAAAGATGCAAGTAGAACTGAAAGAAATGCTGCTTCCAAAATGTTTGCAAGTATTGTTTTATCTAGATGGTATGTTCAGGATTACTTTACTGATGGAACATGTGATTTTGGAGCGGATGGGATAAGATTTTTCATTGGAATGGCGACATTGTTTTTTGCCTGTGTTGCAATAATTCCTGTAACCACTTATAGGTTAGTGAAAAATGCTAGAAGGAGAAAGAAGGGTTTAGGTTAAGTTTAACTATTTCAACCTATTTAAAGAAAAGAGCTAGTAAGGAGTTTTAAAAATCTCAAACTCATTCTTACAAGGTCTTCCAGCACAAACAAGAGCTTCTTCTTTACCTATAGTTAAGATATATGACCAGCAAATTTCTAAGCCTATAGACCCATGATAACACATCTGATGCACATGATCTTTAAGAACATCTTGAATCATATTCTCAGTGATATTGCCTTTGTTCAGCTCAAACCAATCATTGAGATAATTTTGTCTTGCACTAAATGGTTCTCTGAACAAATCTCTATCTTCTTGACTAACTAAATCCTGCATTTCAAGTGTATCAAAATGGAGAGTATTGCTAGTAAATCCTGATTTTGAATATGTAACATTAGTTTTCTTTGCATGAGATTCAACTTTAGCAATTGTATTCTCCTTATCTATTATCACATACGTCTCTCCCCAAACTTTTGGCATTTTCTCTAAGAATGTTACAGCTTCTTGTGTTGTTCTACAATTATCTAGTATCCACCTTGTTGCTATGTTTACTATAATCCCAGGACCTGAATTCTCAAAAGATGAAGATGCTGATGAGAGTGCTACGCCTGCTTCATTCATTCCTCCATACCTTGAAACTAGTGGCCAATGAAAAGTGAATCCAAGGCTCTTTAGCTTATCTTTAGGTGCTGTATGACATACTGCTAAGTTATCTTTTTCTTCCTCTTTCCACTCATGACTTCGAGCAAGAATAGGTAGGCCACTTCTTGTATGTTCTCCTGAAACAGCATACACTAAACATGAGGTCATTTGGAATCTATATGGAGTCAGTTCTAGTGTTATTGGAACATAATAATCAATATCCAATTGATCAGCTAATCCCCTAAATTCTTCCAGAAGATCAGGTGTATACTTCTTTGCTACTTCTTCATACGGATGAGATTTCTCCAGGACTTCTTGAGGAAATTTTGGGGGATAACTCTTAACTTTTTCAAGGGCTTTCCCTATCTGTCTACCTATCTCATAATAGGTTCCTTCTAATTCTAATTTATACATAATTTCACACACTTCTGCTGAGCTTTGAACACCTATAAATATGTTCAAAGTTGTTGTTTATTATCACTATATAAACACGCAAAAACTACCCTCTTTTTCTCTACTCAAAACATGAATTTAAGAAAAAGAGAAGTGCTAAAGATTATACACTTTTTCTTTTTTTCTTTGGTAAATTTTCATTGTTATTATTAAACTGAAAATCAGAGCTGAAAAGCTGAGATTAAACAGTGTTTCTTCTGTTGGAGTAGTTGGTAAAATGTGCCCCTCTGTGATAGTAAAATTCAGATTGTCTGTTGGTGCGGGATAGGATACTATTGGCGCATTTGGAGATTCCTTCATCAAACTGGTTAAAACATATGCATATTCAATTTCATCTCCAGAACAATAATAACTTATCAAATCATTTTCTTCATAAACTAAGTTTTGAGTGATGTTCCACCCAGTCTTATCATATATCGCTACAACTATTCCTAGACCATATTGATCTCTTGGAGAAGATATTTGGAGAGTGAATTCATCTGAAGGAGTAAGAAGTTTCTTTACATTGAAACCATAATATTCATACAGTGATTCAGTTTCACTAAATCTGGTATCTAAGACTTCTGTAACGGTACTGATTCTGAAATTAGCATTATCTAGTGAATACAGATTATCATAAACTCCTTCTAAATCTAGTGTACAAGCAGTAATCCAGTCTAGATACACATCATTGAATGAGGCATCATATCCATGATTTGATAAAACTAGTTCTATTGCTTGTATGCCATCTTCTTCTGTATGAATTAGCTCTTGAGCTGCCGCTAAGCCATACTTCTCAGCGAAATAGAAGTAAAACATGTACGAATTAGCATAATGAATTCTAGTATCATCATTATCTCTATCAAAACAAAGAAGAGACACTTCAGGATGTATTCGAAAATAATATTCAAAATCAGTTAAATTATAATCCTGACCAGCAATTAGGTAAGAATCGTTCATTAAATATCCGGTATAGTAGGTAGCATATTCAGCTCCTCCTTCTACCAAGAACATAGCTTCTTCTTCTTCGTTATTTCCCCAAATTAAATGATTAAATTCGTGAGGAAGAGTTATCATAACTTCATTCAAATCAATTCTAGTATCTATAGTGATCATCTCTCTTTTATTCGAATAGTAGTGAATAGTCTTATCATGAACAGCTGCATAGTAACCAGTAGCTCCAATAAGAGGAGAGAAAAGTATTGTTATATGAGGATCTCCATCAACATCTCCTAGAGTACCATCAGGATGTCCTGCAAACTCAACAGCTTTTGGATAAATAGTAGAATCAAATTCATCTCTATAAAATTCACAGTAATCTATCCATTGAGTTATTCCATCTTGTTCAATTGTATCATTGTCTAAATAAATATAGCACCAAGTTCCTACAGCAAGTAATGTAGCATTAATTTGATATCTTTCCCATGTTTCACAATTAAACACCCAAAAAACTTCTTGATTACCAAATGCTTCATCGTTCAATTCATAATCAACTGCTGAAGAGAATCTTGAATTTGGATCTGATTTATCTGCTATTATTGGTTTATGAAAAATATCATTATTTGAATCTTGATTAGAATCTACTAAAATTTGATTACAGCTTAGGATAAGTAAGCTTAAGCAGACAAATATCGTTATTCTCTTCATCTTAATCTGACAACTTATTCCATACACATTAATAAAAGTTAAGCAGATTATGGATTACATTAAAAAAATTCAAAAAAAAAACGGTGAATAAACTACTTATTTCGTTTTCTAATGAAAAGTAAAGCTGTTCCTAGAAAGCCTAACATTAAGGGTATTGCAATGAAACCGAAACTTCCTTCATCTGTCGGAGTGGGTGTTAGAGGAATCAATTCTTCAGCTGTGTTAATTATATATTCTACTAAATCGTTAGTTTTTCCAGCATAACCTTCTTCCCATAATCCTTGATTTGTAAAGACAATTACACCTATGTTTGCTTTAGTTAGCATATATTGAGCACCAATCCAAGGACCCCAAGAGAATCCATGATAACCAGCGTTTAGAACATTATTATTCCAAAATAAAGCATTATTACCATCGACATTGGTATGCATTAGTTGTACAGTCGATTCTTCTAAGATTCTTACTGAATCATAAACTCCATTATTCATATGAACAATGAGAAATTTAGATAAGTCCCCAACTGTAGATAATATTCCTGCAGATCCTAGACCTACATAATCATAGAAACTCTGTTCTTCATTAACACTAGAGGTTGAATTCCAGATATATTGTTTAGCTAGTTGACTAAGTGTGTAGTTTGTATAAGTAAATTCAGTATTAGTCATTCCTAATGGAGTAAAGATATTATTTGTTACGTATTGTTCATATGGTTGCCCTGATATTACTTCAACTAAATAAGCTGCTAAGTCATAAAAGATAAAAGCGCCTTTACGAACAGTTCCTGGTTCAAGATCCAACCATGAGTCAACACTATAATATGAACCATTTTCATTTAATGTTTCGTAGAGGAAATCTGGAAAAGGAACTAGATCAACATTCATCGCTTCTAATATTTCATCGGATATTGCTATACCTGCTCTTTCAGAGAGTATATCATGAATTGTTAAAGGGGTACTTGGATAGTAAGGATTTCTAAGTATCCAGGGTAGATAATCATTTACTGGATCGTTTATATCAAATAACCCATCATCCATTAGTTGTAAAAGAGCTGTTGCTGCTACAATACTACTTATAGAAGTAATATAATAGACTATGTCTGTTCCAGATTGTTCACCATAACCTGTTGCATAAAATTCTTCAGTTCCATTTATAACACCTAGTGCTAAAGATTTGACTTTAGCTGCACTCATCAGTACTTCAACTTGAGTATCAAATTCGGCATCAAATATGTCTGTAGGAGTCAAAGCAAATACTCTTGATGTTGGGAGTATAGGAGATAGCATAAGAGCAGTCAAAATAAAACTGAATAATACTATTTTTCTTAATTGTTTTTTTTTCATTTTTGTCACCTATCAAAATCTCAAAGACTTTGTAGATAAAACATTGAACTGGTTATACATGAAATGTCGGAGAAAAAAAATTTAGGACAATTCAACGACTTTCTGCGACTTTTAAAGGACATTTTAGAGAGGGTATAAATCAACAGAATTGGCTTCCCCTTCAATTGAATAAGAACCAACGCCCCCATAATCGCTCCAGAAATTTCCCTCAAGTAAGAATATATCGAACCAAGTATTATTGTTGCCTGAATCGTATCCTTGACTAGTACCACCTAGCTTATTATCAATGAAACTATTGTGATGAACACTATTATTATCCCCTCCTTGCATATATATTGCATGTTGAAGATTCTCAATAAATGTATTATTATGAATTATATTGAAAGAAGATAAACCTTCTAATGGTTTGAAAATATACTGTATTCCGTAATCATTTCTTAAGAAGAGGTTAAATGAGAAATTGTTATATGAACTAACACGTAAAGATATTCCTATATGATTGTCTGTAAAATTATTATTTTCAACCATGAGATAATCTGAGTTAATGAAAAAGATTCCTCCCCATGCATTATTGTACAGAGTATTATTCTTTATATTAATATAATAATCAAGCTTAGTTGTTATTCCATCTAGGTTGTTTCCACATACATTTGAAATAATACTCACATTTGTGGAACCCATGCTAGCAATTCCAACATCAGAATTAAACTTACATGTATTGTTTTCATAAATTGAATCGGAATTGTAGATGTTGTTTATACCATCATCTCCATTTCTGTTAGCTGTATTATTAATTACTAGTGAGTTGCTAGATTTGTATAAAGTTAGACCATCCACCACATTCTGATTAAAAAGATTTCCAGATATTTGAGAATTTTCACTATGATACAAAACTAAACCACCTCGATTAGAATATGAAAATCTACTATTCGAAATTTGAGCATTATCACAATAATAGAGAGCAATAACTTGATCATATGCTGCAAAATTATTTATTTGCAGATTTGAACAATTAATAAAGAATGTTTGTCCTTCATCTAAATCAGAAATTGATTCATTTACCAAATTTGTATGGAAGCCTAAAGATTTGTTATTTACAAAATTATTTTCTACAATAAATGAAAGATAATAATCCAATGTATATTGTTCTAAAATTTTTAATAAAATATGATAATCAGCAATCTTTCCTACGAAAGCAAGCTCTCCATTTGTCAAGTTGTTGCTGATTATTGATGTACCCCAAGAAGATTCTATTAAGATATTTGATTCAAAATTATCAGCTAAAGTATTATTGACTATTTCTGAAAATGCTGAGCCAAGTAAATATATTCCATATCCTCCATTCTCAACACTATATTCAATCCATGTTTTTCTATATCCTTCACTATCAACACAGGTATTATTAATTATTACAGAATGATATGAATATTCCAGAGATATACCGCTATAACGATTAGACAAACATAAATTGTTTTCCACAATTGAATATAGAGAAGAAATGACATAAATCCCAGATTGCCTATTATAATTACTAGTATTATCTCTTATCGTAGAATAAAATGAATCCCTAATTAAAATCCCATATCCATTATTTGTACATATATTTTGGATAATTTCAATATTATCGCTATTTACAATATATATTCCATAATCTGTATTATTAGCCACAGTATTATTGGTAATTTTGGCTGATCCTTCAGCAATATGATCAAGGTATATTCCAGTTCTATCGGCATCAATATAGCTGTTTTGGATTATGAAATGCTTGGTTGTATGCGTAACATAAATTCCTTCTCTACTAGTTGTTGATATATTTAGATTCTGAATGAGATAAGGATTTTCTTTAGTTCCTTCTCCTTCAAATTTGTAATTCTTAAAGTCAGAATCATCCCAGATAACAATATTATCATGATCAGCTAATTTACCATTGGGTCCAATTACATAGTAAACAATAACAGATGTAGCTATTGCTATAGTTATGAATATTGAAATTCCGATCAGTATTTTCTTATTTTTGAACACGTTTTGTTACCTACCTTTATTTTCTTTTTTAACTTCTTTAAATGTTGGAATTTTCATTTTTGAGACGATTCTGCAACGATTCATTCAATCACCTTTCGTCCATCTTTTGTAATAAAGATGCGGAATTCTCTTCCCCACTTCTCTTTTCTAATCAACCCTTGTTTCTCTAAAGGAATCAGATTTCTTGAGATTTTAGATTTAGTATAACCAGTTACCTTTATGAATTCTTTTTGTGACATTCTACCTTCTGATTCAATTATCAGTTTTAGTAACATTTTCTGATCAGATGTTAGGAAAATTGATCCTACTTTTTTCATCGCTTTCTTACTTTTTCTAGTAGTCCACCAGTAAACTCCAGTAGCTCCAGCAATAACTCCAGCAATTGGACTTACAATTGGAACCCAAATATATTGAAGTTCAGCAATTGGTTCATCAAACAATACGAATACAAACATCTCTGAATATGCTTGAACTCCTGTAAAATCCCAGATTACGTATAATCTGTCCCCCGATGAATCTAATTCTGCATCTTCAGGATAGTATGAATAAGGATTATTTTCGTCTTCATGAATGAAACTGTTTTGTGGTAATCTTACAATAATCTCATAAGATAAAGTGTAGTAAGATACAGCTTTTTTAAACATAAAACTATAGTAATTATGTTTCCCTTCTATAAGTGGAGGTTCAACCTCTAGAACATAATTTAAACTTATTCTGACAGTTTGATTTGTTTCCAAGGGAGAACTGAAATTCAGATTTATTAGAGATGACGATTCATCTATGTTTACTTCCTCAAACTGTAAATCTCCTTCTTTATCTTCAACAATCAAATTGCTATGTGATTGATTTAACCAACAATTAAAAACTGAAATTGATGAATTTGCATAATTTTTGATTATCATTTCTTCAACTACTGAAATCTCTTTCAAATCACTCAAATCTATTCTTATCTCATGATAGGTTATAGTTATTGGTTCAGTTAATAGATGAATTTGATTGCCATTGTGGTTCGTATATGCACAACTAGATGTACTGTTCTCTACAGATAACACTACCACAATTAGAATAAAAACTGTAAATTTGTAAGCTAGAGATTTCTTTGTCAATTAAAAAAAACTTCCCTATAGAACTAAAAAGCATTTGCTTTTACCAAAAATGAAGATGATGGGAGAATTAGACCTTCTGGCTGTTAAATTCTTTTTCTTTTTATCTGTTCAATATTTGCGTGTATCAACCTTTTCATGTTTGGAGTTATTGCTGAGATATCTACATCAAAAACCAAGAAAGGTGTATTGTGTTCCATATAAATTGGTTTCAGAACAGCTTGAGCGATCTTATATGGCAGACATTGCATAGGACCTGTTAGAACTAAAGAATCAAAGTGTGACGTTTCTAGAGTTTCCATTCCCTTACCGATTGTTGGAATAGCTTCACCGAAAATTAAAGGACTTATAAGATCCTTAGATTTAACGAAAATTTCTTTCAGATTGTTTCGCTCAGCAAACAATAATCCAGTTTTATCAAACTTCTTTCGCATCTTCTTTTCTACTCTAAGCATGACTATAGGAGCAATTTTACTTATGAGATATATGCGAGAATATCTTGTCCACAATGTTGTATATGCTCTCAGTGGAGTTATTCTTGCAAAAGGGTCCATCTGCCAGAGCTGAGCTATGATGTGACGCAAACTATGGTTGGTATATAAGATGAGCTCATAAACATCTGTAGATTTGACTAAAATATCATGTTCAGCATAAATTTCCTTTAACTCCTTCAAAAAGAATGGACTGAAACGGACAAAGAAATCACCACTTACCAGAACTTTAGGAAGGTCCATTGGTGTGCTTTTTCTTGGAATGGTTGCTATATTATCTATTAGTTTATCGATATTTTGCGTATATTCCTTAAATGTTGTTGAGCTATTCAGGAATTCAGAATAGTATTTGTGTAAGAGTTCCAAACTATCATTCTTTCCGACAACTTGCAGAGCATTCTCAATTTCAGACATTAAATCCCCGATGAGAATAGATCTGGTAGCATATTTAGCAACTGTTAATCTGCTAGTTCCTAAGAAATCTGTGAGTTGATCAAAACGGTAAATAAAGAAATTTTCCAATTTATTATCTTTAATAAACTGTTCTATAAAATGGAAATAGCTATATACAGCACAAGGGCTTCCTCCTCTAAACATATACAAACCTAATACTTCACCAGGTTTTCTGTTTTCAATCAAATGCATAATTTGACCCAAGATAATTGGTAATGGGAGACATTCTTTTCCTGAACAATGTCTTAATCCTCTAACAGGATAATCAATATTGATTTCAGTCGTTTGTCCAACATTATACCCTAAGAGCTTGAATAAAAGTTCAAATGAATCAGTATGGATTTTTGAAAAACTTGGGAAGAAGAGTTTAACTCTGGGATCTTTAATTCCTAGTTTCTTATCATCTGAAGTAAGAACAACAACTTTTCCTCCTCTGAGTTTCACCTGAGTTACTTTGAATGGTTTGTCCTCCTTTGCTTTCTTACTTGCTTGAAAATTATTAATAATTTCTAGATAAGCTTCTAATCTTGTTTGTGTCCCTGCATCTGCAGTGTGAGCATCAAGTTCTAGAAACAAGTAAGGTTTGTTTTTCATTTCACTTCGTACATAATTCTGAATAAAAGCATCTATAGTACAGCTGAAACTGTTTATGTATAATAGAAATAGATTATCATTTTTCGCAGCCATATCAATAGCCATTTTGACATAGTTGGAGAAATACCATGGAATGTCATCAACATGCTTCTTCTCTAGAAAATCAAATGGGATGACGGTTACTCCCATACTTGAGAGTTTCTTTGGTATAAGCTGGGATGTTTCTGGAGGGAATGCATTATAGCTTCTACCTAGAAGTAAAATACCTATTTCATTACTTTCTTTTAGTTTCTCTAGATGTTCTTTACCCCAATCTAAAAATTGTTGTTCAACAGCTTTCTGTTTTGAGACTGCCTTTTGAAATGCCTTTTCAGCAAGATTCTTAGGTTGTTTCAACTCTTTTACAGCCATCTTCACTAAGGATTTGTCTGATTCGTACCCTTTAGCAAAACTTAGCACAGGATTCAAGAATTTTGCATCTTTGAATGCTTGTCTGATGAAATATGGACTTCCTTGAGTAATAGGACAAAAGGTTGAGTCCATCCATTTTCCTTCAGTGGGCATACCATGCATGTGTGGAACAAATATCAAATCTACTTTTCTCTTAATTAAGTCTAAAACAGCTCCATGTAAAATTTGAATAGGAAAACAGAAAGGAGCATTGGTTTGAAGTTCCTTATCTTCATCTATTTCTGAGAGAATTACTTCATAACCCAATTCCTCAAAAAAGATAGAGAAAAATGGATAAAGAGTATGGGTAAGTAGAGCCCTAGGAATACCAATTGTTCCTTTAGAACCCGCTCTCATAGATTTCTTTTGGATGTTCTTAGCAAACATCAACTCATTTCTTAAATCTACTAAGTTTTCTTTTTCATCAATCTTATCTGAACCTCTCCATTGGTGTTCAAAACGGCTGCATCTTCCACCAAATGGAAACTTCCTTCCTCCCACTTCATAACGTTCAATCTGACAATAATTCTTACAAGCTTTACAAGTGAAACTCCCTAAATGCTTTAATTCTTCCTTGATTAAGGATTCAAGATTTGTTTCTTTAGGCATTCCATCAATTTCATGTTTTTCATATTTTGATTGTGCAATAAGTGCTATTCCAAAAGCACCAATCAGTTCGGGGCTGGGCGGGATAATAATCTGTTTTCCAGTTGTTTGAGCAAATGCATACCCTACAGAATTATTCTTAGCAACTCCTCCTTGGAAGAAAATCTTCTTACCAACCTGTCTAGAACCTTTAACTTTGTTGAGGTAGTTTTCAGCAATTGAATAAACCAAACCACCTACAATATTTTCACTTCCATATCCTTCTTGCATAGCTGTTCTAACATCTGTATTAATGAAAGCAGCACAATCAGCTTTGAATCTGACGGGTTCTTCTGCTGTCATAGCAATATTTGAAATATCAAATACATGAACACCCATATCACCTTTAGAACTCTCTTCTAGAAATGAACCTGTTCCTGCAGAACAAGAAGCATTCATTGCATAATCTACAGGTACTCCATTTTGCAGATACATATATTTTGAATCTTGTCCTCCTATTTCGAAAATCGTATCAACTTCTGAATCATAATATACTGCTCCCTCAGAATGAGCTGAAATCTCATTAAATACAGCTGATGTCCCTAGATAAGCTCCAACTAGTTGTCTTCCAGAACCAGTCACCCCAACTAAATTCACTTTAATATTTCCTACTTGAGAAATAATTTCTTCAATACAATTTCTTGCAGCTTGAATAGGGTTTCCGCTTGTTCTACCATAAAATGAAGCTAAAACGGATTTATCTTCAGGGTCAATAAGAACAGCTTTTGTGGTTGTGGAACCAACATCAACACCTAATAGGTAAGTTGAGTCTTTATCGAAATCAGTTTTATTTTCAACTGGATCGATAATAGTAACTTGACTACTAAAATCTTTAAGTGAGGGGAAAGTAGTAAAACTTTTACTTGTTTTGAGATTTATTTCAGTATGCTCTGGGTTCTCTTTTACTAATAGTGCAGTTCCATAGGCTTCAAAAACTGAACTTTCTGGTTTGACAACTACATCTACATCTGCAATTTGCTCTCTTAAGATTTGTACAAACGCATCATTAAGAGAAACTCCTCCAACTAGCAACAATCGTTTAACATCAACTCTTGATTGAATTATCAATCCCATTACTTTATTAGCCATACTTGCTAGAACTGATGTTAGGATGTCTTCTAATGAAGCTTCACCTCGATTTAATTTGTGAGTTACATCTGATTTGCAGTGAACAGAACATCGTGATGCTAATTCCATTTTCTTTCCTTTCTTTGCTAATTCTATAGCTTCTGGAAGGGTAACATCTAAACGGTCAATTTGTTGAACGAAAAATTCACCGCTCCCAGCTGCACATTTGTCATGAGAAAGAACATTAAGAATATGGCCTTCCTTACTCAGAACATACAGAACAAACGCTTCCCCACCAAGAGATACAACAACATCAAATTTCTCATCGTACGAGTTTATTGCTCTTTCAGCAACTACTATTTCAGAAATTTCCCCAAATGAACCACTAACATTGAAGTAGCAGTCTTTCCCATTAATGTTCTTTTTAATAATTTTATCAAGGACTTCTTTAGGTTTTCCTAAATGAGGTTGTTTGTACGTTTGAACTTTCATATTCTCGTCTACAGAAACCACATTGACTGATACAGAACCAATATTAACACCCACATACTTACTAATGCTAAACACCCTATAGATTGTATAATTAAGATATATTCCATGAAATAAGATACATCTTATAAAATTTGTCGTCGACCAATTACATAAAATGGGAATTACATTAATTTCACGGAGAATTTAGCAATAATTAAGAAAAAAGTTCTCATGGTTTCATGGAAATATTTAAGAAACATTCACAAGCGAAAAATTTCGATTCTATCCATTAATATTTCCAGCGTTTTCTCTATAGAATCCGCAATAAAAAGAGAAAAATTAGTGATTATTTTTTCTTCTAGTAAGAGGAATAACCCAAATTAAGAGAAGTATAAAACCAAAATAGAATGATGTTTCAGTTGTTGGTGGTTCTATCAGATACATTATTACTGTATCTTCAATAGTTGTGGTTTCCAGATTAGTATCATAGACAAGAGCCTCAATTGTTAGAGTATCTTCAGTTACTGAAATATTACAATAGTGATAATCTGAAATGTAAACATCACCATCTATAGCTTGTTCTGTAGCTTCAGGAGTGTAGAGAGGGGCTCCTCCTCCTGATGTCGCAATATGTTGAATTCCTTTTCTTATTGTATTGTAATAGTTATGATCATGACCTGAAAAAACTAGATCAACCCCGTACTCTAAAAATACTGGTTCAAGAACAGCTCTGATATTCGCAGCATGATTAACCCTAGATGCATCTTTAATAGAATACATGGGACGATGCATCAAAACAATTGTAAAGTTCATTGTATTGCTTTGTAAGTCATCAATTATCCATTCTTCTTGTTCTGTTGTAATTTCATATTCATATGTATAGAATTCTTCTGTATTAATAATTATGAAGTGAATTCCTTTATTATCAAAACTATAAAATCTCTCATTTCCAGGCATTTTTACATTACTCATATAAGTTGAGAAATTTAGCTCTTTAGGACCCCAAGAGCCATCTGGTAATTTGTAGGTATATATTTCGTGATTTCCAACAGCATATTTAAACGTAACATTATTTTGAACAAGTAAATCTATATCTTCATAATATCTATCCCAATCATCTTGTTCACCACCAGAATTAACCATATCTCCTGTATGAAGTATGAACTCAAGATTGGGATTACTTAACATAACATCCTCATAAATTGTCTTTCTAATATCATTAGTAGTATTTTCTTCCCAGTTTCTGGTATCACCTAAAGCGATGAAATTCCAAGGATCATATGTTGTTTCCGCTGAACTTTTCAAGAGATTACTTTGGCTATTCATTGATAATGATGATATAAAAATTAAACAAAAAATTGAGAGGGGGATAAGTTTTCTTTTCATTTCTTTTTCTCCGTTTTTCTTATAGAAATTATAACAGTTCAGATATTAGAAAAACTGGTCTATATTAAAATGTGACTAAACTACAATAACATGAAACAATCAAGGTTGAGAGATATACAGTCATTCCTAATGTCTGCTAGGTTTAAAAATAAGTGATTTAATTCACTTCTATGCGAAAAAGAAACATAATACTAGTTAGTGTCTTCGCTTTTCTAATTGTCAGTGGATCTGTTGTTTGTTTTATTGTAATCCCCTTTGTTGGAAAGAGTACAATGCTTTACCCTGATAAAGAGGAGATGAAAATGTATCCTCAAGAATTGGGAATGAGTTATGAGAACATAACTTTCAGCACAAGTGATAGTTTAGATCTAAAAGGATGGTTTGTAGATCCAATTAACACAACCAATCCTAATGCAAATACAACCATGATAGTTTTACATGGAGCTACTCATGCAAAAGATTGGATGCTAGAGCATTACGGGCAGGGATTATATGATCAGGGGTATAGACTATTCTTTTTTGATTCTCGCAATAGAGGTGAATCTCCAGATACAGAGCTGGGTTTAACTTGGGGCATAGATGAAGTGAAAGATGTTAGAGCAGCTGTTGATTATGTTAAAGCTCAACCAGAAGTTAATGCTTCAGCTGTAGTTCTGTTTGCAGAAAGTCAAGGAGCTGCAACCATATTATTCTATACTGCGCAATACAATGATGTAGCTGCTATAATCGCTGATTCAAGTTGGGCTTATGGAGATTTAATGATTAAACAAGCATATCCTAGAAGATCAGGTTTTCCATGGGTCATCTTTGGTCAAATCACAATAGCTCTTCTAGAAGGTCACTATGGCTTCACATTTGCAGATATATCTCCAGCAAATGAAGCACACAATATAACTATTCCAACTTACATAATACATGGAAATGCAGATTTAGACATAAATCCTGAAGATTCTACAATAATATATAATGAACTTCCTGGAACAACAGTCAAACTACTCTGGCGTGTTGATGGAAGAGAACACGTAGAAGCTTATCTAGAACCAGATTATTTTGACAGAATAACTCAATTCATTTCAGATAATTTATAAAATTTGTTAACTTATATCTGAAATTTTTTCTTCAAATTAAAAAATTAAAAAGTGTTATGAATATAGGGTAGAACTTAATTTTTTGGGAGAAGTTTTTCATACGCATATTTTTCTCTATATTCATCCCAGTGTTCATTTACTTTTCTGATAACATCATCATCTGTATTATGAATGTTTGGTACATAATCTCTTCTCTGAGATTCAGCATATGCAATTATGTCATCTTTATACTGATCCCAGCCATCTAGTTTCAAATGTCCATATATTTCTGCCATTTTTTCTGAAGGATTTTTAATGAAATCTTCATATTTCAAATGAAAAATTCTATCTTCAGGAATCAGATGCAAATCTCTATCTTGACATTCATATAGAAGTTTGTAGTTTTTCAAAATATCAGTTTTCATCTTTTCTTCATCCCATTTTTGAAGTGTATATATTCCAAATACTTCATCAAAGAATTTGACTGTACTAGAATAAACCTTGTAAGGATCTCTATAAGTGTGAATGAATTTAGCGTTTGGAAACA
>JAGLOH010000170.1 GCA_023139025.1 Candidatus Heimdallarchaeota archaeon
TCAACTACTTTTGCTCTGACTACATCGCCCATTACAACAGTTTGATAACCCAGTTCCTCAGCGAATCTAGCGAATTCGCTCTTACCTGAACCAGGCATTCCAGTAACTCCAATGATTGTTGCTTTGGGTTTAGTCATTTATTTCATTGTGAGAATAATTAAGGCAATTAAAAATGTTGTTAAAGCAAATTAATTGTAACCTCATCAAAATTTATAAAATGATAGAAAATTGTTATTTGAAAATGGTTCGTGCATTCATATCTATCAACTTTGAAGATGAAAATACCTTGAAAGGTGTACAAGAAATTCAGGATCAAATAAAGAAATCAGGTGCAAATGTAAGACTAGTAAATCCTGAAATCTTGCATATTACCTTGGAATTTCTGGGAGAGATATCAGAAGAACAAGTAACCATCTTATCAGAGATGCTTTCAGAAATAGAATTTGAAAGCCTGAAACTTAAAGTAAAAGGACCTGGTGTGTTACCAAATGAGAAACATATCAGGGTTGTTTATTGCGAAATAAACGGAGAGGTTGAAAAACTGAAGGAAATTCAAAAGGAAATCAGAAATAAATTAAGAAATAAGGGTTTCAAAGTTGATTCTAGACCTTTTAAACCTCATTTAACAATAGGAAGAGTGAAATCTCCAAAAAATAAGGACGAATTGATTAAGGTTATAAAGAACCTTTCAGAATATAGCTGCGGAGTTCAAGAGATTAAATCAATCCAACTCAAAAAATCTATATTAAAAACAGAAGGACCAGAATATTCGGTTCTCTACAAAGTAGAAGCATTAGATAAAAGGTGATTTCATGAGTAAAAAACCCCCAAAGGATACTTCAAAAGCAATCGAAAAGAAAGTTTTGGAAGTAATTCAAGTCCAATGGGAACAACATGAGAGGGTAAGAGAGATTCTTTCAATCCTCAGAGAAAAAATACAACAGGATTTAGGTTCTTTAGGGTATATTGGAAGAGTTGAAACTCAAGGTTCCTTTGTCAGAAAAACCTATCTAAGTGAAGATGAGACATTCGATCTAATGCTGATCCTGCAAAGAGCTGATAAGCCAAAGATGCACCAAATTCTAGATGCTTTGGAAAAAAGATTGAAAAAAGATAGAATAAAAAAGGATCCAATAACAATCACAAAACATACAGGGAAAATCCCCTATCTTAGAATTGTTGCGGGTGATGAACTCATTAATCTCTTTGTAGGCTTTGAAGTAATGCCTGGAGAAGAAACAACATCCATTTTTGATTTAATTCCCATGCATTCTCAATATCTGATTACACATATGAAAGAAGAAGATAGAAATGAAGTCCTTCTATTGAAGAAATTTCTGAAGACTATAGGTGTTTACAGAAATGAAGTAGGTGCAATTGGTTTTAATGGATATCTATGTGAATTACTCATTTTGTTTTATGGGACATTTCAGAAAACTATTGAAAACATTGGAAAATGGAGACCTAGAACGATTATTGATTTGAAGAAAAACATTGAGAAATCAGAAGACGTAGATCTTCTAACAAGTGAAATGTTATTGAAATATTATCCTTTGTATGTACCAGACCCTCTAAATCCTAAAGATAATGTGGCAGCTGATGTATCTGTTGATCAATTTACTTCATTGATAGCTGCAGCTAATACGTATAGGTTTGAACCAAAAATTAGTTTTTTTGAAGATTTACTCTGTGAGATTCCATCATATTCTGACTTTATGCGAAAAATAATCTTTTCAGGAAGACAACTTGTAGTTCTAGCTACTAAGCGAAATTTCCAGGAAACTGAGATTTGTTGGCAAAAAGCAATATCAATGAAGAATGCTTTTCAGGTGGAATTATCTAACAATAACTACATTTTGGAAAGATCAAAAGCATTTGTCTCCGATGAGTATTATGGCTTATTTTTGTCATTGCTGGATTTAAACCCACAGATTTCAATTAGAAAAGAAGGACCTTTAATTACATCAAAGGACTCTCTTAAATTCCTTCAGCAATATACTAAGCACATTGATGTTGTAGCTGGACCATTTATAGATAATGAGCGCTGGGTAATTCACTTTACAAAGAAAGGTCAGAATGTATTCGAATTTCTTGAAAGCTTAGTGAAGAAAAATACTTTCATGGTGAATGTTGATTCATTCCTTAAAATTGAAATTAAAGAAAAACTAAATATTTTTGGAGCAGATGAAAAGCTTGGAGAAATCTATGAAACTGATAGTTCTTTAGCAGAATCTCTCTTTCTATTCATAGAAAGGAAGCCTTTGTGGATATGCAATTTAGAACAAGCTGATCAAATATAAAAAAAGAAGAAAGGAAAATTATTTTTTGAGTTTCTTTCTGTAAATTACCGCAATTAGTGGTGTAATTGCTAATACAACGATTAATAGATCTGATATGCCAAAACCTAAAGTGAATGTGTTTCCAGTAGTTTCTTGTTGTGTTGGTTCTTCACCTTGAGCTAATAACTTGATAGCATGGACCACAAAATGTCTTTTTCCATCTACATCTTTTAGTTCAAAGTAGTTTGGTCCTAGAATAGAGTCATCAGATATTATTGTAGAAATATATACATAATCTCCAACTGCAAAATCCCAATCTCTTCCAATCGCATCTCCTGTAACTAAGGGTTTGGCTAATTCAACGTGATGATAGTACGATGCATATGTCTCATTTGCTTGACCATCGTTTGATCCACCTACATCGATATCAGGAATAGGTTCAGAATAATCTCCAGGAAGGAAACCATCGGAATAACCATCTTCACTGATCATAACAAAATCAGTACCATCTGTATAGTTAAGCATATCAACTGATTTTCCTAATATAAATGCTAGAAAATCATGAGTTGTAGATAGTATATCATAGATTTTGAAGGAAATGTACAGATTAGTTCCATCATGGAAAAGTTTCATTTCACCTGTGATATTATTTAATGGATCCCAAGTTCCGTCATTGGCATTCTGAAAGCTTAGAGTAACGTTATATAATGATGCTTCTGACCAAACTGCTTCATCAGCAATTCCATCGAAAGTAACAACTCCATCTAGATATGGAGCTTGGTATTCTTCACCTTCTACCCAAAGGAATTGATTACTCACATCTGGTGTACCAATTAAAAGTTCGTCTCCATCATCATAGCCTACACTCAATCGAATGTATCTGAATTCTGTTTCTGTGATTGTACCATAGTTTGGACCACCATCAGAAGGATAGATATTAATCCAAGCAGTAAATTCAACAGCTATAGCATTTCCATATTCTAGGTGAATATCCTTTCCAGCTACATCTCCAGAACGAATTTCTTTGGCAAATTCAAAATAAGAACCAGTAGTACTTGTATAAATTGATGTTGCAATTACATCGTTAGTCCCATAATAATCTTCATCAGGCAGAGGAACTGTTGCTGTTACGTCTTCATCTGGAAAAGCTAAATCAAGATATTCTGGAGAATACGCATTCATATGAACTCCATCATTTTGATCCGATCTTCCGAAGAAGTGTACATCCATACCCTTAACATGACCCATAGAAGCAGGAATATATGCATAGAAGAATAAGAAACTATCATTATATGCGAATTTGAAATCTACAGTAATAATATTTGATGGATTTCCAAATTCAAGGATATCCATAGAACTAAGAACTGGATTAGCCCATTCTGCAGAGTTTCCATCAATTACTATACCATCATCTTGAGTAGCTATTACGGCAACTGTAGCAGGAATTGTATCTCCTGCATTTGTGTTCAAAAGGCTACTACTCATAATAGATAAACTAAAAATGAATAATAGACCTATAATTCTTGTTGTTCTCAAATTTATGAACCCCCATAAATTAACTTAATATAATGTTGGATTCTTTCTTTAAATAGGCTATGTTTGAGGAAATTAGAATAGTGGTATTTCGAGAAAAATGAAGCTTCTCTCTAAAACTCTGATAATGTAGAATATGTTTTTTTTACATTTTTATACTGATTTCTGTTTGTGAAATTGTATGAGAATTGTTGCTACAGCTGATACTCATTTTGGATTTGAATATGGTAGAACAGCTGTAACAAAAAAAGAATCAATTGAAAGAATGAATCTAGCTTTCGAAAGTATTTTGAATGAAGCTATTTCGAAGAAAGCAGATTTGGTGCTACATGGTGGCGATATGTTTAATCGCTCTTCACCAAAAAAAGCAGTTATAAAAAAAGCATATGATATAATTCACAAATTCGCAAAAAATGATATTCCTTTAGTTGCAATACCAGGAAATCATGACAAATCCGTTCTTCCTGAATCTCTATTGAATTACTTCAATTCTAACATTCATTTTCTGAACAAACTAACACTACTAGATTTATCTGAAGTAACTATTCTCTCATTTCCTTTTGAGGGTAATTCACCAAGAACCATATTTGAAAAAGTAGCTAAAATAGCGAAAGAGAATCAATCGCAAAAGATTGTTGTTCTATGTCATCAACTCTTTGATGGAGCTTGTTTTGGACCTCATAATCATGTTTTTACAAACAAAATAGATACACTTAAAACAGAGAAACTACCCGAAAATGTTCTCCTAGTAATTTCTGGACATATACACAGATTCCAAGAGCTTCAGAATGGTAGAGTCTATTATGCTGGATCAACAGAGAGAACAAGTTTCATGGAGATTGTCGAACCTAAAGGATATCTCTTAATAGACATAGAAGATGAGTTTCATAAAGTTCAATTCTGTGAAACAGATAGTATTCAAATGGAAGTTCTTGAGATTGATATTAAAAACACAATGATGTTATCATCAGTAATTGAAGAAGAAAATATCAAAATTAATACAAGAACTCTTATTAGATTTATAAACAGAGATCTTTCTAAAAGTGAGATTAAATTTTTGTGGGCAAGGTTTCCAGCTAAAGAATATCCTCTACTCAGATTTTCACCAAGAAATCCGAAAATTATTTTAAGAAAATTATATGAAAAAAAAAGAAAGATTAATTTTTCAATTTTCTTCTAACAAAAATGGGAACTACTAAAGCAACCAATAGAATCCAAAAAGTCGAAAAACTTGTTTTGACATAAACAGCTGGATTTTTGAGAGGATAAGGGTCAACTGTGTTGAATGGACCATCTAGAGGATATTCAGTCCTCCTACCTAGATTATCCCAATAATTTCCTTCAAGTGTTGCTTTATCATACCAAGATGTGTTAAATCCTTCATCAAAAGCTTGACTCTTACCATTTTTGTTATTTTTTATGAAATCATTATGATGAAT
>JAGLOH010000171.1 GCA_023139025.1 Candidatus Heimdallarchaeota archaeon
TACACAAGATTGTTGGCTGAGATACATGGTCTATATGTAAAATCAGCTCTACATCATGTTGTTTTCTAAAATGAGCTGAAGCAGGTACAATTTTGAATTTACCATCAATAAGATGAATAGTATTACCAAGAGTTGAATTTCGAATTAATTCTTGATTCTCATCTATAATGCCGATTCTAGCCATCATCCCCCAGTTCATCACTTTAATTAACGGTTTGATTTTGTTTTTCTCTTTCATGTAAGAGATTCCTACACAATAAAGAGGAGATTTCAGATCAATTGCTAGTGCAGAAAGAGGTTGATATGAAGACGAAGTGAAGTTCTCTAAATCTCTGGGTTTACTAGTAACTTGTAAGCTGACCTGATAACTAGATTTAATCTCTGGAAATTTCTTAATCAGAATTTCATACAGATTTTGAATAACTGATTTAGCATGATGAAATCCAGAGAAATATAACCAACCTAGATATTCTAAGCTAGCAATACATAATCCTCTATTCTTGGAATTAAGAGAAAGGTAAAAAGTTTGTTCAAACATTAATGCAGCTTTCTGTAAATCTTCTAACTGCATGAATTTAAACCCAAGTTGATTGATAAATTCAATGTTATCATAATCATAATCTTTAGCTGTTTCTACTGCTTTTTCTCCTCCTAGAATAACAGTTAGCAAGATTAGTGCTCTTATAACATTAACAACATCAGCTCTCTGATATTCGTTACATTCATCCTCAAACGCTGGAGTGAAGTAGGAATTCAATCTCTGAAATTGTCCTGATAAAAGTAAAATAATCATCCGTAAGAAATGAACATCAATTCCATATTTTTCGTTTGCTTCTGAGTTTTGTAACAATATCATGATCAATTTATCCATGTAGACTCTAGCAAGATCAACTTTCTTATTTTCAACCAAACTTATGCAAGACAAATAATGTAGTCGACCTAGAAGCTGAAGAGATTCATTATAGATTATGTGATCTTCTATTTTATCAATAGCAAGTTTCCAATCCACTAAATAGTCAGTTATTTCTCGAATTCTAGCTAATAATTCAGCTTCTAATTCCATATATTTACCAGAGTTAAAATCGTCTTCTAAGCGCTGTAAATCACTTTGGACTTCAGTAAGGAGTTCCTTTAATTGTAAGGATTCAATTGAAAATCCATCTGTTTCAGGTAAATCACTTTGAGATAACTGTGTCATTTTTTCTTCATATTCAGTTCGAATAACAGATATAGCAGAATCAATTATCTTTCTAATTCGTTTTACTGGATCATATCTGTTTGTACTCTCAATTGAATATCGAATTTCTGCTGTCATCAACTTATTTTCCAGTTCTTTAAGGAATGAATTCAAAGTAGGGTCTTTGTTCTCTTCAAGAATAAATTTGGTGAATGCGCTGTTTGTAAGTGTTGGAATGTCAATCAATTCAGCTGTTTCTAGAAGCTTTAAATCACTACTCACAATAGTTGCGCCTAATTTTTCAGCTAAGTAAATAACAGACAAATCTGGTTTTTGTGGAAGACTTGTTGTATGCTTATGCACTTTGTGAAGGAACTTTTGAAATTCCGAATGATCTACATCCACTATATTTACATGTGGTGTAATTTCCCTTTGAAGAAAAAACCTCATTTCGTTCTTAATATAGGATGTCATATGTATTTCAAATTTGAGAGCTTTGGAAGCTTTAGCAAATTTGGAGAATGTATTGGGTAAAGTTTGAAACCCACTAATATAGAAATTTGTATCGATAACAAAATCTGACATTAATGTTATAAAGAATAAGTAATATTTTTACTTTTTGTAATAAAAGAAATTTATTGCAGCTTCAAATAAAGTTCTTCTAGACCTTCTTTTAAAGAAATAACAGGAGTATAGTTCAGTTCTCTCTTTGCACGGTCAATTGAGGAGTAACTATGGTCAATATCCCCCAGTCTTGCATCTGTGTATTGAGGGATTAAATCTTTTCCACTGATTTCAATAATTACTTTAGCCAAATCATTTATTGTAGTTGATTTACCCGATCCAATATTAAAAACAGTAACATCTCCTTTGACATCTTCAAGAACTAGTTTTATGGCTTTAGCTGCATCCTTAACATGCACAAAATCTCTTGATTGGTCTCCTTTTCCTTGAATAACGGGTGGTTTTCCATGTTTCACTTGTTTAATGAATTTGTAAATTACACCAGCATAAGGATCATCTTCAGCTTGAATTGGGCTGTACAAATTGAAAGGAATGACTATAGCTGTATTCAGGTTATACAGTTCCGAATAAAGCTTGACATATTTCTCTGCAACTGACTTGCTCAGACCATATGGAGAAAGTGGATTTCTAGGATGGTCTTCAGTAATTGGAAGGAATTCTGGGTGCCCAAAGATTGCCGCAGAGCTGATATAAACGAATTTCTGAACATTCTGTTTTAAAGCATAGTCTAAAACATTTAAAGTCCCCATTACATTGATTTTTGCATCAAAAAGTGGAGATTGAGTAGATTTCTCAATACTGATCTGTGCGGCTAGGTGAATTACAAAATCAATCTCAGGAAGTTTTGAAAAAACCTCACTATCTATGATATCACCTTTAATGAAAATAACATCTTCTGGAGGTTCAAATTTGGATGATGATTTATTATCTAATATGCAGAGATCATATTGGCTCTTTAATTCCTCATAAAGGTAATAACCAATTTGTCCTAACCCACCAGTGATAAGAATGGTTTTTCTCTTTGATGACATATGAACATATATAGGGTAAAACTTTTTAAAAGCATAACGCTCATTTGCTCATTAGTTTAAATATATCTTTTGGATTTCCAAAGAAATACATGGTGAGTTAATGTCAAAGAAAATACGCGTTGCAATAGCAGGATTGGGAAATTGTGCATCTGCTTTGATTCAAGGACTTGAGTACTACAAAAACGCAGATGAAAATGATTATGTACCTGGAATTATGCACGTCAAATTTGGGGACTATCACATCTCAGATGTTGAAGTAGTAGCAGCTTTTGAGGTTAGTACATTAAAAATAGGGAAGGACATTTCTGAAGCAATTTGGGAATCTCCAAACTGTTGTGCTAAGTTTTCAGACGTTCCTAAGAAAGGTGTAGAGGTATTACCAGGTCCTATCAAAGATGGAGTTGCTCCACACATGATGGAGTCATTTAATTGTTATAATTCTTCCGAGATTCAACCTGCAGATGTTGCAAAAGTATTAGTAGAAACAGAAACAGATGTTTTGGTTAATTTTCTCCCTGTTGGAAGCGAAGAAGCTTCGAAAGTATATGCTCAAGCAGCACTAGATGCTAATGTAGCGTTTGCTAATGGAATTCCTGCTTTCATAGCCTCTGATTCAGAATGGGGTCAGAAATTTACCGAAAAGAACATTCCAGTTGCTGGAGATGATATCAAATCTCAACTTGGTGCTACTATTCTTCATAGATTATTAGTAACATTGGCACATGAAAGAGGGATTAAAATGGATGAAACTTTTCAACTGAATATTGGAGGAAATACAGATTTCGAAAATATGAAAAAGGAATACCGTTTGGCAACAAAACGTGTTTCAAAAACTGAAGCAGTTACTAGCATGATACCTTACGAGGTTCCTACAAGAATTGGACCTTCAGATTATGTTCCATTTCTAAAAGATGAAAAAATCTGTTATCTATGGTTAAAGGGTAAGAATTTTGGGGAACAACCAATAAAAGTACAACTAAAACTCTCTGTTCAAGATTCTCCCAATAGTGCAGGAGTTATGATTGATGTGATTAGGTCACTAAAAATCGCAAAAGATAGAGGGATTGGGGGACCGCTTATTGGTGTTTCAAGTTATTTCTTCAAACATCCACCTAAACAGATTCATGATGCTGAAGCTGTTCAGCTAGTTGAAAAATTCATAAAAGGAGAGATATCTAATTAGGGTGAAAAATATGGAAAGCGATGAAATTAGAATAGCAATTGCTGGAATTGGGAACATTGCATCAGGTTTACTCCAGGGGATAACTTATCTTAATCAATTCAAAGAAGAAAAAAACAAGCTTCTGCACCCAAAAATAGGAAGTTATGAAGCTCATAAAATAAGAATTGTTGCAGCTTTTGATATTGATTCTACCAAAGTACAAACAGATATCTCAGATGCTATATTTGCACCAATCAATAGTACTCCAAAACTCTTCAATGTTGAGAAAATTGGTGTACAAGTAGAAAAAGGTCCAGTGAAGGATGGTCTCTCTGAAATTCTTCAGAAAGTCATTACAATAGCTGATGTAGAAGAGGTTGATGTAGTTTCAGTTCTTAAGGAAACAGATGCTGAAATGTTAATCTGTGCAATCCCCTCAGGTGCTGAAAAAGCTGTAGAAGCATACGCTCAAGCAGCTCTTGATGCAGAAATAGCTTTTATTAATTGTACACCAACTAGAATCGCAAGTGATCATACATGGTCCAAAAGATACAAACAAGCAAATATCTGCCTCATTGGAGATGATTTACAATCACTAGCAGGTGGAACTGTTTTGCATAAAGGATTCTTGGACGTTTTGAAAGAACAAGGAGTTATTATTAAAGATACATATCAGTTGGATGTAGCAGGTGGTTTGGATACCTTAAACACACTTGATGATGATAGAAAAGAATACAAGAGAAAAGTGAAGGAGAGAAGTATCCAACAATCAGTTGATAATCATATAAACATAGCAAGTGGAACATCCGATTATCTAGAATTTCTAGGCAACAGAAGAATAGGTCATTTCTGGATATACGGAGAGGGATTCATGAACATGCCTGTTAAAATTGATATTCGTTTGGAGACCTTAGATGGTCCAAATGGAGCCGCTACTCTAATTGACGTTATAAGAGCAACAAAGCTAGCACAAAGAAGAGCAGGAAGTGGTCCAATTAGTTCGATTTGTGCATTTGGTTTCAAAGCTCCTCCAGTAACAACAAATAGACATACTGCAGACAAATGGTTTGATGAATATATCGAAGGGAAGAGAATAGATTAATTTTCCTCTTTTCATTTTTACACTATGATAAGATAGTCCGTTATTTCAATTAACTTCTTGCGTGCTGCAGAAGAAGGATAATTTTTGAGAATTGCTTTTGCTTCATCAGTGTAGTCATTGATTAATTGCTTAATCGAATCAACAGCTCCAGAATCAG
>JAGLOH010000172.1 GCA_023139025.1 Candidatus Heimdallarchaeota archaeon
GGATTATGGCAGATCCAACTGCAACATTCAGACACGATCAAGAATCTAAAACATATGTTCTATCAGGAATAGATCCTCTTCAGATTGAAATCTTAGTAACCAGAATTCGAGATCAAGTAGATATCGAAGTAAGTGATCCTATCATCGTCTATAGAGAAGTACCAACTAAAGCTGGAATTAATGTCCATGCTAAATCACCAAACGGACATAATAGGCTAATGCTTCATATTCAACCTTTGAATCAAGCTACTATTGATCTAATCAAATCAGGAAAAGTAAATAACGATCAAGATAGAAGAGATAGAGCAATGATTCTTCAACAGGAAGGCGGTTGGGTAGCTAAAAGAGCTAGAAGAATTTGGGACATTAAAGATTCAAATATGATTATTGATGCAACCACTGGTGTTCAAAGACTTGATAATATTAAAGCCTATATTATTCAGGTTTTCGAAGATTTCTGTAATGGAGCTACTTTGGCTAAAGAACCATTAATGGGTTCATTATTTACTATTACAGATGCAACTGTTCACGTTGATCCTGCTCATACAGGTTTTACAGAAATATTCCAAATGTGTTTAGCAGCGTATCATACAACATTTCTAACCAGTGATCCTCAATTACTTGAACCAATGCTCATAATTGATATTAAAGTTCCTTCAGATTATGTAGGAAACATGTCTAAGGTAATAACACAACATAGAGGTATTATTCTAGATATGATACAAGAAGGAGAAAACACTAGAATTCGAGGAAAAGTTCCAACAGCAGAAACTATTGATCTTGCAGATGAAATACGTGGAAGCAGTTCAGGTCGAGCTTTCTTTGGTTATGAATTTACTGGATTCGAACGTGTTCCAGTGAATCTTGAAACAGAGATTATTGAATCAATTCGTACTCGTAAAGAATTAGCTCCTCAAACTCCAGATGTTTCAAATTGGGAACGTTTCATGTATAAACGAACCTAAAATTCTTTTTCTATATTTTCTTTCTTTTTATTTACATCAACAAGTATCTTTTGTAAGTATGGTAAAAAAAGAAATTGAAAAGAGTAAAAAGGAAGAATTGAGTGAAGAACTTTATTCTTCTTCCCCTTCTCCAAATTCTGTAGTTAATTGTTCATAGAAAGTATCTTCTTCAGATATTGGCTCAAGCTCACCTTCTGTTATAACTCCTGGTAGCTCTTCTTCCAGAAACTCTTGATCTTCAAGTATTGGATCAAGTGCATCCTCAAACCTCGATGAGAATCTTTCTTGAATATATCCAATTAAAGAGGTCAAAAGTAATACGATGACAACTATCGGAATTAGTAATAAAACTACACCTTCTGGTTGAAGCATTTCTAGAGAATTGTATATTGAAGGTGGATATCGGAGAATGAACAATAGTATATCTGGATTTAAAATGACATACAATCCACCTAACATAATTAGTACTCTAAAAAGCACTGATGTAAGAACATAGATAATAGTCATTAAAGGTTTAACAGTAACTGCAGCACCAACTAATTTTTCGTCAACTCTTGGATCACTATGAACAAGTCCATCATGATATCTTTGCAGTCGAGATGTAAGTTTATCTTGTTGACCACCTGGTCTTGCAAACAGAGAATCCGAAGCTTTCTCCAAGAAATAAGTCATACCGGAAACACCGAATTTTCTTGCAATCGAACTACCTGTTGCCCCTATGGATTGTCCAGCTTTTTTCTCTTCTTCATCTTCTTCAGTTTCTGCAGTAAGTACTGGACTTGGAGTCGGAGCTCCTGTAATACCTAATCTGAACTCGCTCAACCTATCAAGTGCTCTTAGTACTCTTTGCTGCCTGCTCTGCGCCGGGTTCAATATCTGAGAAATATATGAGATTTGCAACGATATTTCTAAGAATAAATACGACGATAAAGCGATTAATACGACATCATTCGTGAAAAGCTCTCCTATATTCTTTGTAGGTGAAAATCTGAAATTGCTCTTGAATAGATGTTTTGCACTTCCGTAGAAGACAATAAATTGTATACTTACAAAAGCTGCAGCTGCTGAACGCATATCAGCTTTGAATAAAAATGCCACTAGTGCAATTCCTAATAGTATAACAAAGAACATCAGAATTGATGCTCTGAATATAGCTTTAAGTGGATAGATAACTTCCATTGCAAAGAGATACTCAAATGGAGAGAATAAATCTGTAGGATCTACCCCGAAGAGTACATCACTGTCGATTCCAACCGGGGGTTGAACATTATTAAACAAATCAACTGTTAGGAAAGCTCGCGCTCCATATAATATTGCACCCGCATCACTAGATGAAAAGGCTAAGAACAGCATTAAAGGTGCAGTGAAAATAATCAGAGCTATGAGTTCGAGGATTATAAACAGGAATGATAGAGCATCTAACAAGTGTCCATCTGGAAATAAGGCAGGATTAGCAAAATCAATTAGAGTAAACAGTTCTACACCGACCCAAACTATAGCACCAATGGCTATTAATCTGCCAATTAGATGAGTTAAAAGGGTCTGGATTCTTGCTCCTCTTATTCTACTTTGTACTCCTCTTATTCCCAAGTCAATTATTCTTGTATCTGATAAAGATTCCATACTTTTGTCACCCTTGTCTTTGCATCCTGTTAAACTGAGCCATAATTGTTGGCAGAAAATCATCTGGTCCTACCGAAATAGAAACAGAATCGTACCTTCTCAGTAATTTGAACATGTTCTGTCTTTCTCCTAACTGCTTTTCGACCATTGCATGACCAATCATCTGTTCCACTGGAGATAATTGTTGAGAAACAATCTCAAACCAGGGACCAAATGGTGAAATAACAGTTATATTGTGTTTCTGTGCTCTAGCGCGTCTAACAGCTTTCACTAAACGATCGGGATGTGACTCAAGATCTGTTAGAATTACTATATAGGCGGATCTTTTTACTCTTTGAAGTAGGTAGTTTATAGCAACTTCAAGATCTGCTTCTCCTTCAGGTTTGGCATGAGCTAAAGCTTCTAGAAATTGGAATAATCTAGATCTTGTTGAAGTTACATCAACCCAATTCCGAACTTTATCGTTATATATACACATCCCAACTAAATCTTTCTTCTCGAAAGCAAGATGTATTAATAAAACTGCACTGCGGATAGCATATTCTAGTTTTGTGTTCCTTGGTAAACCAGCACCCATACTAGCGGAGGAATCTATCAAAACCAGCACACGGATATTTTCTTCAGATTCAAACTCACGAACCATCATTTTACCAGAACGGGAGAAAGCTTTCCAGTCGATGAATTTGAAAGCATCACCAGTTTGGTACTTTCTAATGCCCCAAAAATCAGTACCGATTCCTTTGAGTTTGGTTCTATGGAACCCAAATAGCAATCCAAGTTGCCTCTTCTTGCCCACCATATCTAGTTTCTTAATATCTTCATAACTTGGATAAACTAAAATTTCTGTTTTAGATTTAATTTCACCTTCTGTTGCATAGAAACCCATTCTATCTCTAATTATTACTTTTGTAGGACCGATTTCGAAAAGTCCTCTTATAGGAATTCGAACTACATATCCATACGAGATGGTTTGTCTTGGATTAAGTTGCGTTACGATGAAATTTTCTCCAAGAATCAAATCGAAAACTTCTGGTATAGCATCATAGATTTCAATAGCTGGCAGTTGATTAACTGATTTGTTTCTAGCAGTTACTTCGATATAGACATAATCACCCGCGAAGGCTTTTGGTTTGGACACTCTTCTCTTAATTTCTATTGACTTAGGATTAGAGCCCAACCTGTAGAAAGGCAAACCCAATAGAACTGAAAAGATCAGCATCACTCCACCGATAATGAAGAACCAGATGAGAGTTCCTTGACTATCTACATAAAAATGAAGGAAATCCATAACTCCAAAACCCTCTGGGTCAGGTGTTCCTCCAGGGCCCTCTATTTGCGGGGAAACACCAAAAGAGTCAAGCATCACATTGAGTGACAAATATCCTGCAAGTGCAAAGCCTGCACTAATCATGATGATTCCAGCAAAGATTAGCCAACCGCCTCGGCGAGTAAACAATATTTTCCACCTAGTTATTGATTCTATACAGGTACTGGTAGATTTCTCAATATTTCATTGACAACCATTGTACCAGTTGTTCCTTCTAATTCTGCTTCGGGCTTCATCATTAATCTGTGTGCGGAAGCTACTCTAGCAATACGTTTGATATCGTCAGGAATAACATAATCTCGACCACGCATTGCAGCAACGGATTTGGCAGCATTTAACAAAGCGATACTACAACGGGGACTACCTCCGAGAGAAAGTCTTGGATCGGTTCGGGTTGAGATGGTCAAATCTTTGATGTACTCCATAAGATCTTCATGGATGTAAATTCTAGACTCAACGGTTTCTTTCATCTTGACAATAGTCATGGGAGTGGTAACTCGTCTGACGGATTCTCGAACCTGACTGTGTTTCAACCTAATGATATCCATCTCTTCTTCAGGGGAAGGCAAATCAACAAGCAGTTTGAACATAAAACGGTCCACCTGAGCCTCTGGTAGAGGATATGTCCCCTCCTGCTCAATTGGATTTTGTGTGGCGATAACCAAAAATGGATCTTCCAGTTTGAATGTTGTTCCTTCCACTGTCACTTGTTTTTCTGCCATTGCTTCCAATAGAGCTGCTTGTGTCTTTGGTGGACTTCTATTTATTTCGTCTGCTAGAAGTATGTTTGTAAATATTGGTCCTTTTCTCATCTTGAAGGTCCCTGCTTTTGGATCATATATTGTTGTCCCAACTACATCTGATGGTAGTAAATCTGGTGTGAATTGCACTCTTTTAAACTCACACCCCAGTGTTTGAGCAAACGATTTAGCCATCACTGTTTTAGCTATTCCTGGAACACCTTCTAACAAAGCGTGTCCTCCTCCAAGTAGCGAGATGAACATATCTTCTAGAACATCTAGTTTTCCTATAATAACTCTAGATAGTTCGTTGTATATTTCATCCCATACTCTCTTAACGTCTTTTGGAGTTACAACTGCTTCTGTAGCTGCTTTCGCTTTCGCTTTTCCTTTTACTTCTTCATTTTTTTCTTCACTCATTTTTTTCACTTTTCTTTTTTTAATTAACTTCCAGGCAATCTATCGATTAAA